>DASZCB010000316.1:0-6326 GCA_035943575.1 Rhodanobacter sp.
GCCCTCGACCATCGCCAGGCTCTTGTCGTTGACGATCAACGGCAGCCCGTCCACGTCGACCAGCTGGTCACCCTCACCCATCGACTCGGCCAGATCCACCACATAGGCGAATCCGGAGCAGCCGGTGCGCTTGACGCCGAAACGCACACCGGCCGCCGCTGGCGTGCCCGCCAGAAAATGGCGCATGCGTTCGTTGGCGGCGGGAGTGATGGTGATGGTCATGGATCGAATCCAACCTCAATAAACTGCACAGCGGTGGCCCGGAAAGTCGCAGCGCGGGCAATGGCTACATTATCATGCCGGTTTGGCCTTGCACGCCGCTGCGCGCGCACCGTTCATCCGTAAGCGTCGATATGCGGCGCATCAGCAGGAGTTTCAACGATGGTTGTGGTCAGCCCGACGGTATGCAGCGTGAAGCAGGCTCTCTCCGGCAAGCTCGACGCCGGCAGCACGGTGACCGTACGCGGCTGGGTGCGCACGCGCCGCGATTCCAAGGCTGGCCTGTCCTTCGTCAACGTGACCGACGGCTCCTGCTTCGACCCGATCCAGGCGGTGGTACCGGCCACACTGGCCAACTACGACAGCGAAGTGAAACATCTCACCGCAGGCGCCGGCGTGATCGTCAGCGGCACTCTGGTGCCGTCGCAGGGCAAAGGCCAGAGCTTCGAGCTGCAGGCGAACGCGGTGATCGTCACCGGCCTGGTCGACGACCCGGAAACCTACCCGATCCAGCCTAAGCAGCACTCGATGGAATTCCTGCGCGAGGTCGCCCACCTGCGCCCGCGCACCAATCTTTTCGGCGCGATCACCCGCGTGCGCCACACGATGATGACGGCGATCCATCGCCACCTCACCGAACAGGGCTTCTTCTGGATCAACACACCGATCATCACCACCTCCGACGCCGAGGGCGCCGGCGATATGTTCCGCCTGTCCACGCTGGATCTGGCCAACCTTCCGCGCGATGAGAAAGGCAAGATCGACTTCCGCAAGGATTTCTTCGGTCGCGAGGCATTCCTCACCGTGTCCGGCCAGCTCAACGTCGAGGCGTATTGCCTGGCGATGAGCAAGGTCTACACCTTCGGCCCGACCTTCCGTGCCGAGAACTCCAACACCGCGCGCCACCTGGCCGAGTTCTGGATGGTCGAGCCGGAAATCGCGTTCGCCGACCTCACCGCCAACGCCGATTGCGCCGAAGCGTTTCTCAAGGCGATCTTCAAGGCGGTGCTGGATGAACGCGCGGACGACATGGCTTTCTTCGCCGAACGCGTGCAGCCGGATGCGATCAGCCGGATGGAGGCATTCATCGCCAAACCGTTCGAGCGCATCGACTACACCGACGCGATCACCATCCTGCAGAAGTCCGGGCAGAAGTTCGAGTATCCGGTCGCCTGGGGCATCGACCTGCAGACCGAACACGAACGCTACCTGGCCGAGAAACATATCGGCCGTCCCGTGGTCGTAATGAACTACCCCGAGGCGATCAAGGCGTTCTACATGCGCTTGAACGATGATGAGAAGACGGTCGCCGCGATGGACGTGCTGGCGCCGGGCATCGGCGAGATCATCGGCGGTGCGCAGCGTGAGGAACGACTGGACTACCTTGACCGTCGCATGGCCCAGTTCAGCCTCGACCCCGTGACCTATGGCTGGTACCGCGATCTGCGCCGTTATGGCACGGTACCGCATGCCGGTTTCGGTCTCGGCTTCGAACGCCTGCTGGTCTACATCTGCGGCTTGGCCAATATCCGTGACGCCATCCCCTATCCGCGCGCGGCCGGAACGGCCGAATTCTGAGTATCTTGCCTGCCATGTCGTATCGCTTCCCTGCCACCGTCGCCGTACTGGCTCTCGCCGTTCTGCTGGCCGGTTGCCATAGTGCCAAGGTGCTGATTCCGCCCAATCTGCGGCCACCGGCGGAAGACAACGGCAAAGTACTGAAACAGGCCCAGCAGCAGTTGCTGCAAGCCACACCGTGCTGCAGCAGCTACGCGGACTTCTCCTACAGCAGCACGCTGCCGTGGCAGCCGCAGAAATTCACGCTGGGCAGCGGCAGCATGGTGGCCAATCTCAACGGCACGCACAGCTACTTTCTCACCTTCCGCCTGCCGGCCGACGTAAAGCTGCCGTACCGGGTGGCCATGAAATCGGAATTGAACGGCCGCTGGCTGCACGCCAGTTACCTGTTCGCACCCACTATTGTGCTATTGGACGAAGGTTTTCAGCCAATCCATTCCGAAGACATCGGACTGTGCGAACACATGGGCTGGAGCGATGAAACCACCGGTGCTTTCGGCAGTGTCAAGGTCAACGACCCACAGGCCCGCTATCTGCTGGTCTACAGCTCCGCCGAGCAGCAAACGGGCAAGACGTATTGGGAACAATCGCCAGCCTCGTTCTCCACCACCAGCACGGCGACGCTGCAGATGAACCCTACCGGCAGCTTCAGCATTCCGCATGGCCCGGATGGTTCGCTGTGGGTCGGCATGATGAACAAGACCTACGAAAAAACCATCGGCAACGCGATCTGCAAGAAGGCACCGGCAGGCGACGGCGTGCTCAACACCCTGCGTACTGCACTGCCGCTGCCATGGAACAAGGACAGCGGCAACAACGGCAACGTTGGCAAGAACAACCACGGCAACCAGCCATGATCATTCTGTATCTCTCCCTGCTGGTCGGCGGCGTCGGTCTGTTCGTGTTGTCGTACATCGCCCAGTTCAGGCTTGCTGCCCTGCTGCGCAAACACTATCCGCAACAGTGGCAAATCATCGCCGAGCCCGAGCACGGCAAGACCTCGGCATTCCGCACATGGGTCCGGATGCAGCACGTGCTGCGTTCGCCGGCACTGCCGGCGCTGGGCGACGCCACCATCAACCGCTGGCGCCAGATCTGGCGTTACAGCCCGTGGCTGGGCTGGCTGTGCTGGCTGGCGGCACTGACGATGCGTCTGTTGCTGCATTGAAGAAACCAACGGAGAACTGGCATGCAACTGGATTTGAGTGGGCGGCATGCTCTGATCTGCGGCGCGTCGCAGGGCATCGGTCGCGCCAGCGCAATCGAGTTGGCCGCATTGGGCGCCAGCGTCACCCTGCTGGCACGCTCGGCCGATACGCTCAAGACCGTCGCCGAAAGCCTGCCGCGGACGCATGCGGGGCAGCGGCACGACTGGCGCAGCGTCGACATGCTGGACACCGCCAGCCTGCAGGCAGTCGCCATCGACATAGCCGCCAGTGCGCCGGTGCACATCCTGATCAACAACAGCGGCGGCCCGCCAGGCGGCCCGGCAAACACGGCCACTCCGACCGCCTTCGAAAACGCGTTCCGGCAACACCTGCTGAGTGGCCAGGTATTGCTGCAGGCGCTGCTGCCCAGCATGCGCGCCAGCGGCTATGGCCGCATCGTCAACGTGATCTCCACTTCTGTGAAGGAACCGATCGTCGGTCTGGGCGTCTCCAACACCGTACGCGCCGCCGTCGCCGGCTGGGCCAAGACGCTATCCGGCGAACTGGCTGCCGATGGCATCACGGTCAACAACGTGCTGCCCGGCTACACCCGCACCAGCCGCCTCGATGGCCTGCTCGCCGCGAAAGCGGCTGCCAGCAGTCAAAGCGAGGATGCCATCGCACAAGAGTTGATCGCCACGATTCCGGCCCGCCGTTTCGGCGAAGCCGGCGAAGTAGCCGCGGTGATCGCCTTCCTGTGTACCCCGGCCGCCGCCTATGTCAACGGTGTCAGCATCGCCGTGGACGGCGGCCGCACCCGTGCGCTCAGTTGAACGGACCGTCGCGACAAGCTGTTCAAGAGGCCTCGCGACTGACGTCGCTCCCACAAGCCGGTGCATTTGCGGCACGCTGGTTTTAAGATTGTGCCGATGTCTACCATGCGCCTAGCCAATCTGATCGACGGTCGCCTGCAGGCGCCCCACCACGATGCCTGGCTGGATGTGCACGAGCCGGCCACCGGCACGGTATTCACGCACTGCCCGGATTCCAGCTCGACGGACGTCGAGGCCGCGGTCGACGCTGCCAGCCGCGCCGCCGCCGAATGGGCGAACACTCCGGTTGAACAGCGCGCGTACCTGCTGCAACGACTTGCCGATCTGATCGAGGCGCGATTGGAGGAATTTGCCGCGCTGGAATCGCGCGACAGCGGCAAGCCATTGAATCTTGCGCGCCGGCTCGACATCCCGCGCGCGATCAGCAACCTGCGCTACTTCGCCGCTGCGATCATGAGTCTGGGCAGCGAATCGCACGCGATGGAAACCGGCGCAGCCGGTGCCGGTGCGATCAACTACACCTTGCGCCAGCCGCTCGGCGTGGTCGGCTGTATCAGTCCGTGGAACCTGCCGCTGTATCTGTTCACCTGGAAGATCGCGCCGGCACTGGCCGCCGGCAACACGGTGGTGGCCAAGCCCTCGGAAGTCACTCCATGCACCGCCGCGCTGCTGGGTGAGCTGAGCATCGAGGCCGGCTTCCCGCACGGCGTGCTGAACATCGTGCATGGCCGTGGGCCGAGCGTGGGTCAGGCGATCGTGGAGCATCCGGCTGTGAAAGCGATTTCCTTCACCGGCAGCACTGCCACCGGTACGCAGATCGCCCGTGCCGCCGCGCCACAGTTCAAGAAAGTCTCGCTGGAAATGGGCGGCAAGAACCCGGCGATCGTCTTTGCCGACGCCGACCTGTCCGACGCGAACCTGGATACCATCGTGCGCTCGGGCTTCGCCAACCAGGGCGAGATCTGCCTGTGCGGCTCGCGCCTGCTGGTGCAGCGCTCGATCCACGAGGCCTTCCGTCAACGCTACCTGGCCCGCGTGCAGGCTCTGCGCGTGGGCGATCCGAACGACGCCAGCAGCGACCTCGGCGCGATGGTTTCCGCCGCGCATCACGACAAAGTACTTGGTTGCATCGAACAGGCGCGCGCCGACGGTGGCCGCGTGCTGTGCGGCGGCGAGGCGGTCCGCCTGCCCGGTCGCTGCGCCGACGGCTGGTTCATTGCACCGACCGTGATCGAGGGCTTGCCTTCTACGGCGCAAACCAATCAGCAGGAAATCTTCGGTCCGGTCGTCAGCCTGATTCCGTTCGAGGATGAAGCCGAAGCACTGGCCATCGCCAACGACAGCCGCTACGGCCTCGCCGCCTCGCTGTGGACGCAGGATCTCTCCCGCGCCCATCGGCTCGCCGGGCAGCTCGAGTTCGGCATCGTGTGGATCAATTGCTGGCTGTTGCGCGACCTGCGCACGCCGTTCGGCGGCGCCAAGCAATCCGGGCTCGGTCGTGAGGGCGGCAGCGACGCGCTGCACTTCTTCACCGAGCCGAAAAACATCTGCATCCGCTACTGATTACTGACGGGAACCACGATATTGAACAACCCCCTGCAAGCTCTGATCGACGGCAACCGCCGCTGGTCGGCGTCCGTATATGCCGATGATCCCAACTTCTTCGAACGGCTGGCCAAGCAACAGTCGCCGAAGTACCTGTGGATCGGCTGCTCCGACTCGCGCGTGCCGGCTACCCAGATCGTCGATCTGCCGCCGGGCGAGATTTTCGTGCAGCGCAACGTCGCCAACGTGATCTCGCACAGCGACCTCAACTGCCTGAGCACGATCCAGTTCGCCGTGGACATTCTCAAGGTCGAGCACATCATCGTCGTCGGCCACTACGGCTGCGGCGGCGTTCAGGCCGTGCTGGACAAACGCCGGCTCGGCCTCGTCGACAACTGGCTGCGGCACGTCGGCGACGTGGCACAGAAGCATTCCGCAACGCTCGCTGCGCTGGATCTGATGTCATTGCGCAATATTCGGCTATGCGAACTTAATGCGATCGAGCAAGCGGTCAACGTCTGCCATACCACCATGGTGATGGATGCGTGGGAGCGCGGCCAGAAGCTCTCGGTGCACGCGTGGTGCTACAGCCTCGACAACGGCCACGTGAACGATCTGGACATGCATGTCGATTCGCGTGCCGCGCTGCGCCCGGTCTATGAGAACGCCCTGCAGAAGCTCACCCAGCTGCCGGCCTGGCACCCATGAGCGGAATCATCCGCACCGACGCAGCCCCTGCCCCAGTCGGCGCCTACCCGCACGCGCGCCGCGTCGGCAACCTGCTGTTCCTGTCCGGGGTCGGCCCGCGCCAACCCGGCAGCAACGCGATCCCCGGCAACGTGCACGCCGCGGATGGACAACTGCTCGGCTATGACATCGAGGCGCAATGCCGGCAGGTGTTCGCCAACGTGCGTGCCGTGCTGGAAGCCAGCGGCGCCACATGGAGCGATCTGGTCGATGTCACCGTATTCCTGACCGACATGCAGCGCGACTTCGCGACCTA
>DASZCB010000317.1:0-7063 GCA_035943575.1 Rhodanobacter sp.
GCACGTGTTGGGCCACGTAGTTCAGCAGCTCCTGGTCATGCCGTGAGTAATGGGTGTCGGTGCGGTAGCTCTGCATCACGATGCCGCCCACCACGTTGCCGCCGCGCAGCATCGGCACCCCCAGCCAGTGATCGCAACTCGGGCCGACGAGGACAAAGTGGTCGCCGAGTTGTTGCCTCAATTCGTCGACCGAGCCCATCATCGGCCGACCTCCCTTCAACAGGTTCCAGGTCAGGCTGTGCAGCATGTCGTCCAGCGGCATGCTCTGATCAGGCGGCGGGGGGTCGGTATCGGCGATGTCGACGTAGTAAGGGAAGCGGATGGTGTCGGTGGTCGCGTCGTAAAGTACGATGTAGAAATTTTCTGCATACATCAGGCTGCTGACGATGGCATGCAGCGAACGCATCATCTCGGGCATGTCGTGCTCGGCGCCGGCCTGTTCGGCGATTGCGTAGAGCGCGCGTTGCAGCCGTTCGGCAAGGGCGAGGCGGGAAATGGCCTCGTACAGGCGACTGGTCTCGGCCAGCTGGCGCAGCCGGGTATCGGCCAGCCGGCCCAGCCAGTTCAGCTGCTCGTGCGCCGCCTCAGGCAGTGGCAGATCGGCCCACTCAAGGATCAATGCGCGCGGGCCCTGGGGATCTTCGGCCAGATCGAGCTGTCCCGCCAGGTGGTCGGGTGATTCATTCATGCGACGCCAGCGCAGCCGCCCCTGGATGCCGAAATTGCCCAGTATGAGCTCGCAGATTTCCATCACGCTGGCGGCGTCAGACGCCGCGAACAACCGCTCGACCGCGCCGTGAAGGGCCGCAATATCCCGCGCCACCGGAAGCGGCGGAGATGAACGGATCGTCGGTGTAGCGTTCATGCGGTTGCAGTCGGTTCCGGGACGATCTTGCGGGTCAGCGTCGAAGCGCCTTTATATCGTGTAAGTTGGCCCGGTCGCCAGCTCTCCGATGGCGGGAACTGCGGGTGTCCCGACGGGTCAAATCTTGACACAAACCCATACCATTCTGTGATTGGATAGGGGTTTTCGGGGTGTTAGTAAAACGTAAAATGGGGTATACTCACCTTCCAAGTACCCTCCTCTGAAAGAGTCATCGACTCCACGCCCATGCGCCGCCTGCTCGCCCTGTTGCTGATCTCTCTGCTGCCGCTCACTGCGGTCGGGCAGTCTGTGAGCGACGGCAATGCCATGGCCGAGCGTCTGCTGGCGCAGCCGCCGGACCAGATGACCGAAGTCGAGCCCGGTGTCGTAGTGCCGCTGTGGCGCGGCGCCGATGGTCGCCTGCTGGCGCTCAAGGCGGATCAAAGCACTGGCGCCGATGCGTTGCGCAAGAATACACCGCTGGCGTTGCATGCGGTCGACGCGGCCAGCGTGATGACGACCGGCCTGCAATACGGCCTTGGCCCGAGGCTGCAGGCACATGCCGAAATCAGCGAGCATTCGTGGGCCGACCAGCGCTCGCGGATACTCGGCAGCGAAGTGGGCGCCACGTATGACGCTGGCCGTTACAGCCTCGGCGTGAGTGTCGGTACGACCAGCACGACCAACAACAATATTCTGCCGCGCGTGCTTCCGGGCGCCGCGCCGGGCGTCGATGGTCTCTCCAGTTTCGACAACAGCGCCCAGTTCAACGCGCATGGCCGCCTGGCCCTGGGCAGCAAGAGCGGTATCGATCTGGGCGCCAGCGTCGGTCGCATCCATCTGTTGCCGGGCAATCTGCTCGGCGTCAGTACGCTGGATCAGAAAGCGTTGAGTTTCGGTATCGATCACGGCCCGTTGAGCGGTGTCCTGACCGGTCGCACGATGCAGCCGCAGGCCGGCATTCCGGGCGGTTTCAATGCGGACCGTCGCTGGAACAGCATTGATCTCGGCGTGACCTGGCGTCTGCCGTGGCGCGGTGCGCTGAGTGTCGGTGCGCAGAACCTGTGGTCGTCCGGCACACCGGCTAACACACCGGCGGGTCCGGAGCCGGATCAGTCGCGCACGCCATACGTGCAGTATCACCAGGATCTTTGATCCGCCGGGTGGCATCCACCGGCTGAGACGAAAACGCCGTCGCGGATGCGACGGCGTTTTCATTTGAGCTGCCGGTTTACCTATCGTCAGTTCTGCTTGCGAACGCGCAGGTCGCCGCTGAAGGTCTCGACGTTGATCTTGCCGCGACCGTCGCCAAGGCGAACCTCCAGCGAACTGCCGGGACCGTGCTCAGGTTCCTTCGGCGTGCCGAAGTCACTGCGCAGGTTGCCGCTGAAGCTGCTGGCGTGCAGGTTGCCGGAGGTGTTCGCGGGCAATTGCAGTTGCACGTCGCCGCTCATGCTGTCGATGCCGAGGCTGCCGTCGACGGCCAGTCCGCCGGTCAGCTGCACGTCGCCGGATACCGTGCTGAGGGTGAGTTTCCGCCACGGGCCGCCAGCGACCTGGATGCGGCCGGAAATAGTCTGCAGCTTGACGTCGCTGCCAAGTGCGGGCGCCAGGATTTCGCCGCTGACGGTCTGCAGGTCGGCCTGTTCGGCATGTCCGGCCAGCTCGATGCCGCCGCTGACGCTGTCCACTTTCAACGAAGGCGTGCGCGCGTTGATGCGCGCCTTGCCGCTGACCGTATTGACCGCAATGTTGCCGCCATCCATGCCGTCGATAACCAGCGGTGCACTGACCACGTCGATGTCCAGCGAGGCGGCCTTGGGCACATGCAGTTCCAGCGTGGTCGCCGCCATGTTGTTGTCGCCTTTCCAGTTGAACCAGCCGGAGCCGCCCTGCGGTTCGACTTTGATCGCCATGTCGCCATTGCTGCCGGTAATGGTCAGCGGCTTGCTGCCATTGCCGAGCTGGCCGCTGACTTGCACCTCGTTGCGATTCCAGGCGATCACGTTCACCGTGCCGGCGATATTGCTGATGCTGACGCGGGCCGTCGGGGTGGCGTCATGGCGCAGCTGGATCGGTGTATCAGCGAGCGCCTGACCGATGCACAGACACAGCAGCAGCGGAAGATAGCGGGTGGTTTTCATGGGCATTCCTGTAGGTATCAACCGGCCTGGTTGGCCAATTGGCGCAGTTGCGCCTGTTGCAATTCGGTGCGGTTGAGCAGGCGTTGCAGCGCCGGTGAATGAGGTGCCTGCTGGATCGCCAGTTGCAGTTCCATGCGCGCGGCATCCAGTTCGATCGCGGCGCCGGCCAGGCGTGGATCGGCCGGTTTCCAGCTTGCCGGAGCCTTGCTGATGTTGGCGATCCGTGGGGTCACCGACGCTGGCAGCAGACGCCAGCCGATGCTGCCGATCAGCAATACCGAGGCGGCGAGGCCGGCGGCCAACAGCCAGTGCTGCCGATGTTTCGATGGATGTTCGGACGCTGTCTGGATCACCGGCTCATGCGTGCGTTCCGCGTCGTCCAATGCGGCGTCGATCGAGATCCACAGATCTCGCCGCGGCGTGAGCGGCTGGCGCAGGTCGCGCATCTGCCGACGCCATTCGAATTCGTTCATGATTTTTCTCCCAATACCTTGCGCAGCAGACCGCGTGCGCGATGCAGTTGCGCTTTCGACGTGCCGACCGCCATGCCCAGTTCGTTGCCGATCTCTTCGTGGAGCCAGCCCTCGATATCGTGTAATACCAGCACGGCACGGGCGCGCGGCGGCAGCTGGCTGATCGCGTGTTCCAGTTCGTCGCGTTCGGCGGCGCAGAACGGGGTGACGCCGGTGTCCGGCAGATGTTCGTCGTCCAGCATGCTGACCGGATCGGCGCCGCGGGCGCGGATGTCCATCAGCGCCACGTTCACCGCAAGCCGATACAGCCAGGTGCCGAACGCGCTCTCGTGGCGAAAACCCGGCAGCTTCTGCCAGGCGCGGATGAACGCGTCCTGGGTCAGATCCTCGGCGCGCGCATGATCGTAGCCGGCGAGCCGGTACACCGCGCCGTGCACCCGACCCACGTGCAGCCGGTACAGCCGCTGAAATGCCTGGCGATCGCCGGCAGCCGCGGCGCGCACGTCATCGGTGTCGTTGGCTCCCGTTGGGGCAGGCGACATGGAGCTTCCAATGGCAGGGCAGGCAGCGATCATCTTGCCAGCTTGGATGCGTCGTCGTGCGAAAGGGTTTGACCCGCTGCCGCAATGTCAGCGCTAAGGATGCAGCCCGGGCGGATGTGATGATCTGCCCAGGTGCGCTGGCTCAGTGTGCGGCGGCTTCGCGGCGTGGCTGCACGTCAGCTTCATCCAGCGCCTTGGCCACGCGCTGCTGCTCCTTGTGCAGGGATTCCGGCAGGCGCGGGACGAAGGTTTGCAGATACTCGCCGATTGCAGCGAGCTCGCGCTGCCAGCTGGCGGTGTCCACGTCGAGCAATTCATCGAGCTGGGTAGGGTCGAGCTTGAGGCCGTCCAGCTCGAGTTCGTCTACCGCGGGCACAATGCCGACCGGGGTTTCGAGGCCGGCCACGCGGTCTTCGACGCGGTTGATCATCCACTCCAACACGCGCAGGTTGTCGCCGAAACCCGGCCACAGGAACTTGCCGTCAGCGCCCTTGCGGAACCAGTTGACGTGAAAGATTTTCGGCAGCTTCGCGCCGGGCTGGTCGAACGCCAGCCAGTGCGCGAAATAATCGCCGTAGTGGTAGCCGCAGAACGGCTTCATCGCCATCGAGTCGCGGCGCAGCACGCCGACCGCACCGGTGGCTGCGGCGGTGGTTTCCGAACCCATCGCGGCGCCCATTAGCACACCGTGGCCCCAGTCGCGCGCTTCCATTACCAGAGGCAGCAGGGATGGGCGACGGCCGCCAAACACGATCGCGCTGATCGGTACGCCTTGCGCTGCCTCGGCCATTTCCGACCAGGTCGGACATTGTTTCGCGCTGACCGTGAAGCGTGAATTCGGATGTGCGGCCGGGCCGTTGGCAGCATCGTACGGACGTCCCTGCCAGTCGGTGACCGGCATGCCGGGCAGACCTTCCCACCACGGTTGGTTGTCGGCAGTGACCGCGACGTTGGTGAAAATAGTATCGTGCGAGATGCTCTTCAGCGCGTTCGGGTTGGTGGCGTCGCTGGTACCCGGCGCCACGCCGAAGAAACCGGCCTCCGGGTTGATCGCGTATAGACGTCCATCCGCGCCGGGACGCATCCAGCAGATGTCGTCGCCGATCGTCCACACCTTCCAGCCATCCTGGCGATAGCCCGCCGGCGGTATCAACATCGCCAGGTTGGTCTTGCCGCAGGCGGAGGGGAACGCGGCGGCGATGTAGTGCGTGTCGCCGCGGGGATCTTCGATGCCCACGATAAGCATGTGCTCGGCCAGCCAGCCTTCGTTGCGCGCTTGTTCGCTGGCAATACGCAACGCGTGGCACTTCTTGCCCAGCAGCGCATTGCCACCGTAGCCGGAGCCGTACGACTTGATCGACAGCTCGGCCGGGAAGTGCATGATGAAGCGGCGTTCGGGGTCGAGTTCGCCGGTCGAATGCAAGCCTTTGACGAAGGTACCCTCACGTTCGATCCGCGCCTGCGCGGCGGCGCCCATGCGGGTCATGATCTTCATGTTGGCGACCACGTACGGGCTGTCGGTGATCTCCACACCGCAGCGCGCCAGCGGCGAGTCGATCGGGCCCATGCAGTACGGAATCACGTACATGGTGCGGCCTTCCATGCAGCCGTCAAACAGTGCGTCGATCTTCGCGTGTGCGTCGGCAGGGGCCATCCAGTGGTTGTTCGGGCCACTGTCCTGCTCGTCGGGATGACAGACGAAGGTCAGATGTTCGACACGTGCCACGTCGGAGGGGTTGGAGCGGTGCAGATAGCAGCCCGGATGGGTCTGCTGGTTCAGCTCGATCAGGGTGCCGGTGTGCAGCATCTGCTGCACCAGTGCTTGGTACTCCGCGTCGGAGCCGTCGCACCAGTGAACCTGTGCGGGGCGCGTCAGCGCCGCCACTTCGTTTACCCAATGCTCGAGTGCTTCCAGCTTGCTGGCCATCGTGTCCCTCTGGATTTTAGAAAAGTTGATGTGAAACGTTAGTTTGCGTGCACTGGTATTGCAAGGTTTCGTGCAATAAAAACGGCGCCGATAGGCGCCGTGCGGCCGCGTGCTGCGAGAGGGATCAGGCCGGAATCAGCGTCGCAATCATGTGTTCGACGTAGGCGTCGAATTCCTCGTGATTGATCCGCGGCAGGCCCAGCGTGAAGTTCAACTGCAGGAAGCCCACGTAGGCGGCATAGGTCAGGCGGGCCCGGTTCAATGCCTGCGGCGCCGGCAGGCCAGCCTCGCGATAAGCGGTGGTCAGGAACTCCATACGCCGCTGCGACACGCGTGCCATCACCGGCACCACCTGCGGATGATCCAGCGCCTTCAGCAGCGAGGCATACACGCGATGCGGCTGCAACTCGTGCGCCACTCGGCGAAACAGCTCAGGCAGACGTTTGCGCGGGTCGGCGATCTGTTCGATCTGGCCGAGTACCTCGCGCTCGCCATATTGCTCCCAGCGTTCCAGTGCCGCATTCAACAAGGCTTCGCGGGTACGGAAATGCCAGTAGAAGCTGCCCTTGGTCACGCCCAGCTGGCGTGCCAGTGCCTCCACGGCGAGTGCGCCGACGCCTTGTTCGGCAATCAGGTGCAGGGCGGCGAGTTCCCAATCTTCGGCGGACAGGCGGGTGCGTTCTGGCTTGCTGCTGACATTCATGTGCGTATGGTAGCCACACCCCGTGTATTTGTAATGGGGTCCGGCCAATCTGGCTGAAGGTATTGGCTATTTCCAGCATGCTTGAAGGTTGCCGGAGGGGCGGTTGACGGCACGCGTCGAGGCAATCCATACTCTTCCGTATGGTTTCTGATGTCCCACCCTTCCATGCTGTGAGTCGTTTCCCCGTTGCCGATCTGGGTCTGGCGGTGGAGACGTGCAATTCGGCCGGCCATCCGGCGCTGCTGTTCGCGCACGGTTTCGGCCAGACCCGCGGTGCCTGGAGCGGGGCGGCCGCGACGTTGGCCGTGGCGGGCTGCCGTTGCGTAACGTTCGATGCCCGTGGTCATGGCGAAAGCGACAGCATGGCTGGGGGCGCGGATTCTGTAGGTGGTTACCACATGGATCAGTT
>DASZCB010000318.1:0-3604 GCA_035943575.1 Rhodanobacter sp.
GCGCGCGGCATCCAGTTCGGCCGGCGCACCGATCGCACGCGCCTCGATCGTCTTGTCGATGCGTTTGATCAAACCGCTCAACACCTTGCCCGGGCCGCATTCGGCGATGCGCGTGGCACCGCCTGTCGCCAGCGCCTGCACGCATTCGGTCCAGCGCACCGGCAGATACAGCTGGCGCTGCAATGCGCCACGGATTTCACCCACCGTAGCGTAGCTGCGTGCTTCAGCGTTCTGCACCACCGGGATGGATGGTAGCTGCCAGCCGATCGCCTCCATGCGTTCACCCAATTTGTCGGCGGCCTCACGCATCAATGCGCAGTGCGACGGCACCGACACGGCCAGCTTGATGGCCTTCTTCACACCAAGCTCTGCCAGTCGTGCCAGCGCGCGATCCACCGCCTCGGCGTTGCCGGCGATCACCAGCTGACCGGGTGAGTTGAAGTTGGCCGGCGCGACCACCTGCCCCTGTGCCACCTCTTCGCATACCGCGGCGATCTGTGCCTCATCGCCACCGAGAAT
Source organism: Rhodanobacter sp. (assembly GCA_035943575.1). GTDB lineage: Bacteria > Pseudomonadota > Gammaproteobacteria > Xanthomonadales > Rhodanobacteraceae > Rhodanobacter. Next base: position 520 of record DASZCB010000318.1, read on the forward strand.
CGCCGCCATTGCACCGACGCCGGTCGGTACTGCCTCCTGCATCAGCCGGCCGCGCGCAGCCACCAGCGCCGCCGCATCATGCAGCGACAGCGCACCGGCGCAAACCAGCGCGCTGTACTCACCGAGGCTGTGACCGGACAACTGGCTCGGCTGCGCACCGCCCAGCTTCTGCCACACCCGCCATACCGCCACGCTGGCGGCCAGCAATGCCGGCTGGGTGTTCTCGGTGCGATTGAGCTGGTCTTCCGGCCCCTGCGTACTCAAGTTCCACAGATCGATACCAGCACCTTGCGAGGCTTCCACAAACGTCGCCTGCACCTCGGCATGCGCGGCGGCCAGCTCGGCCAGCATGCCGACCGACTGCGAACCTTGGCCAGGGAAAACGAAAGCGAGCGAAGCGGACGTTGAACTCATGGATACGCGGATTCCGTTGACGAAAACCGCCATGGTGCCAGCATCGCCGCCCATACGCAGCTGTATCCGGTCTCGCCTGGCGGAAAACAAGATGCCGCCCGAAGGCGGCATCTTGGAGAAACTTGAACTAGCGTGACTCAGTAGCGCAGCAACGCCGACGCCCACGTGAAGCCGCCACCGAATGCCTCCAGCAGCAGATTCTGCCCGCGCTGCACCTTGCCCGAACGCACCGCGTAGTCGAGCGCCAGCGGCACCGAGCCGGACGACGTGTTGGCGTGCTTGTCGACCGTCACGATGACCCGCTCCATCGACATGCTGAGGCGCTTGGCGGTGGCTTCGATGATGCGCAGGTTGGCCTGATGCGGAATCAGCCAGTCGATCTGCGACTCATTCATGCCAGCAGCCTGAAGGGTTTCTTCCACCAGCGAGTCGAGCGTCTTCACCGCCACCTTGAAAACTTCGCGACCGGACATGTTGATGCGCACGCCGTGGTTGGGCTCGTCCTTGAAACCGACCGAGACGCCGACCGGGTTGTACAGCAGATGCTTGAAGCCGCCGTCGGCATGCAGGCAGGTGGCATAGATACCCGGCTCGCTGGAAGCTTCCAGCACCACCGCACCGGCGCCGTCGCCGAACAGCACGCAGCTTTCACGTTCAGTCCAGTCGACCATGCGGGTCAGCGTCTCGGCGCCGATCACCAGCACCTTCTTCGACTGCCCGCTCTTGATGAACTTGTCGGCAATGCCCAGCGCGTAGACGAAGCCCGAACACGCCGCATTGACATCGAACGCCGCGCAGCCGTTCGCGCCGAGGCGATGCTGCACCAGACAGGCGGTGGACGGAAAGATGATGTCCGGCGTGGTCGTGCCGAGAATGATCAGATCGAGCTCGGACGCCTTGACGCCGGCTGCCTCCAGCGCATTCTGTGCCGCCTGGAAGGCCAGATCGCCGGTGGTTTCGCCGTCGGCGGCGATATGCCGCTGGCGAATGCCGGTGCGGGTGTATATCCACTCGTCACTGGTGTCGACGATCTTTTCCAGATCGGCGTTGGTTACCACACGCTCGGGCAGCGCGCTGCCGGTGGCGATGATGCGGGAGTAGATCTGTGCCATTCAGCTATCCATCAACATGACTTGAAGATCGGACGCCACGAGCGGTGTCTGCACAACATCGCCACGTTACGTTCCGGCGCCCCTGAACGCAAAACGGCGCGTCACCGCGCCGTCTCGCATGATCGTCGTCGGAACCCATCGGGATTCCGTGGAACCGATCAATCCTCGACCGACACCGCGCCCTTGGTCTCGATCACTTTCTTGCCGCGGTAGTAGCCGTCCTTGGTGACGTGATGGCGCAGATGCACCTCGCCACTGGTCGGATCGGTGGACAGCTGCACGGTCTTCAGCGCGTCGTGCGAACGACGCATGCCGCGGGTGGACGGGGTACGGCGGCTCTTGGCAACTGCCATGGTAATTCTCCAACTGAAACTAGATGATCTGTTGCGACATGACCCGAATCGGATGATCGGGTCGGTGGTTACTTCTTCAGTTCGCGCAATACCGCGAACGGATTTTCGGAGCGCTCGTCACCGGCAGAAACGTCTTCCGGATCGTAGCCTGTCACTTCGTCGGGCAGGCTGCTGTCCGGATTGACCGGAACCAGCGGCAGCGCCAACAGCAATTCGTCTTCAATCACATCCACCGGATTCAATCGGCCATCCTCGGCCACCAGCAGAGGTTCGCAATCAGGCGGCAAGCCAGCCTCATCGCGCTCCAGTTTGATCAGGCCGAGCCGGGTGTCCACCGTGACCGGCAATACAAACGGCTCCAGCGTACGCTGACAAAGCAGCGTCAGCGAAGCCTCCACGCGAACATCGACGTAGCTGATGCCAAGGCTGTCGCGCCCGAAATCCAGCTCGAACTGCACCACGCCATCGGCGCTCGCCAACACCTCGCACAGGCGTGACATGGTCGCGGTGGGTAGCGTTCCCTCGAACGAACGCCGCGCCGAGACCATGCGCCAAGCGTCCACGGACTCTGGCAGTGTCACGGACATAATCGCGAAATGTTAGGTTCGAAGCGGCCTGAAGTCAACTGGCACGACATCGGGAACAGCATCAACCCGCATCCATGGTCACTTATTTTGCCTGATCCGGCCCCAATGCGGCAGACTGAATCTCCCTGTCGCCTGAGCCGCAGCCCTTGAACTCCTATTTGACGCTCGGCACCACCGTACTGCTGGTGCTGTTGCTCGCCTTGGTGGGCGCGGCATGGCTGTTGCGCCGACGCCAGGCACAACGTGGCGCCAGCCTGCAAGGCCTGCTTGATCTGGCCGACCGGCTGGAGGCGGACCTCAAAACCTGCCGTTCCGGCCTGCAGCAGGCGCACGCCGTGATGTCGCTCAATCCCGACCTGCCCGCTGCCAGCGAACAGGACGCGCAACATGCGATCGACGCCGGCCTGCGTGCACTGTTACAGCAGCGCCTGTGGATCCGCGACCGCTCGCCGCTCGCCACTCAGCAGGAGCTGGACGAGGCCGCCGCTTCGATGCGCAGCACCCGTGACCGCCTGCAGCCGCTGTTGCAGGCGCTCAGCAAGGCCCAGAGCGACCTGAACAGCGCCATGCGCGAGCACATCCGGCGCGAATCGGACACATGACCTCGACCCACCCGCCG
>DASZCB010000319.1:0-2671 GCA_035943575.1 Rhodanobacter sp.
CATGTCATGCCCGGCGCCGTGCTGACGGGGCTGGTCACGGTCGGCCGATATGCGACGATCGGAGCCAATGCGACGATCCTACCGCGCATCGCGATCGGCAGCGGTGCCGTGATCGGTGCCGGCGCGACCGTGACGCGCGACGTCGCGGCCGGCGTCACGGTCGCGGGCAACCCGGCACGGGCGATGTCGCGCTTCGGATCCGAACCCGTCTAGGTGCCGTCAGCCCTGCCTGATGAAGCTGACATATTGCTGCCCGCGACCGAACCAGGATTCGAAATCGCCGAAGCCGGTCGGTTTGCCGGCGAGCAGCCCGGTCATGCCGATGGTGAAATCGCGAATGGACTGAGCGGTCCGAGGAAAGGCCGGCGCGATCCAGTCGCCGAGCCGAGCGATGCGCTCGACACATGTACCGCACAAGTCGAAATCGTCGGCCGTCCAGGCCTGATGCACGTCGATCAGGATGGCAAGGCATTCCCGTTCGAGCGCGACGCCGTCGAAGCTCTTGAACTCGGCCGGATCCAGACGGTAGTCGAGAAAGATCGGCGACCATTTCGCCGTCTCCGCCCGAGCCACATTGTTCAGTGCAATACCGTCGACCGCCGCCGCTTTGTACCACCGGAAATCCTGAATGAAGCGAGGCGACGTGCCATAAACGTCGAAGCCATCGCCGATGGCATCGATCGCGTCCTCGATCGTGAAGATCAGCGTCTCGGGCCATGCTTGCAGGATGTTGTCGTTGACCCAATCGCGCACGACGCGCGACCGCCCCGGCAGCGTGGCCAGATGGGGGGCGAAGAGCGCCGATAGCCGGTCGGCCAACTCGCCAGGATCCCCCCCCCGCGCGGCGAAGACGGGCTTCACGAGGTGGCGACAGACTTCGGCCAACATCGAGGTGGCGCTCTGCGTCGTCGCGACCACGATGCTGTCGCTATCGGCAAAGCCCGCAACCTGGCGCAGGAACGCCTTGCCGTCGCGCTGGCCGGGAATCACCCCTTCGCACAGCACGATGTCGAACCGGCGCGGATCCTCGAATTTCAGGATGTCGCTCTCGATGATCTGCAACTCGTCAAGCCAGGAGAAATCGTAGCGGGCATCCGCCGCGCGCTCCTTGACGGCCGCGATCGAGTATGGATTGCCATCGACCAGGACGTAGGTCTTGGGCCGGAGCGAGGCGACATAGACCGCGTTGTCGCCGGTGCCAGGTCCGAATTCAAGCACCCGCGCATGACGCATCGCGCCTGGTGGGATCTGCAGCGATCGATACAGAAACGCGCGGCGCCGGAAATGAGCCGCCAGATCGCTGATGTCTTGCTGCACCGGGATGATGCCTTGCTCAATGTAGTAATCCAGATACGGCCGCCCGCCACTCATTGACCCACTCCGCACTTTTCAAGCATGACCGTCCCTGAATCACTTTAAGGACAAGTTACCAGCAGCGCCGTTCAGAAGCGACAACCTAGCAGGTTTGTTCAGTTCTGACTATGTAACGGCGTAGGCCATGTAACGGCGTAGGCCATCGCATGTTCTGGGGTTGAGGGCGTCTATATAAAATTCACGTCGGAAGCTGCGAAGACGGGCAGAGGTGGCCGGCAGGATGGCGAGCAAGGCGCAGAGCAAAATCTAGTGGGTCTCATACCCGAGCCTTGACTTGGTGACCTTATACCAAATGACCGGGGCGACGGCGGCGACAAGCCCGCCCCCTCGATCCGGTCGAGCAACAGCTTTTCCAAGTTGACGCCAAACCGCTCGGCTAGATTGGGCGTCGAGGCTGTCATCCGGCTGGCGCTCACCAGATTGTCAGAGAGTAGAGTCATAGGCTGGCTCCCGAACGCTGAAAATCCCGAGGATGACGACCAACAAGGACATATCAAGAGCATTCGGCTGACCAGCGCGCTCGTCAGCAACGAGCGCGCTGGGAGCTAGCTAGGCTTTAGCTGATGAAGTCGTATGTGATCGCGAGGCTCCCGCACCCCGGATTGGTTTGCGCGAGGGTTATCCCGGTCCCTGCAGGGAGATACAGCGAGCGCGTTAGAACAGCGGATGTAGCGTTCCCTGAGGCAGTATTGAGCATAAACACGGGGATGCTGGCGCTTGCTGTCACTGCATAGACAAAAAACGTTGGAGCACCCGTACATCCCGCCGTTGCCGCCGCGGTGCGCAATATAGCGCCAGCAGTATTGGTGGATGATGTAAATATAACCTGTGTCCCGGCTGCTCCTGGAGAGAAATTGTAGCTATGGCCGCCGATTACATCTTGCGCCTTTGCTGTCGGCACGGACATTACGGCAGTAAGCGCAAGAGCAACCGCAAATCTCTTCATTTAAAGCCTCCTCAGAGGGTTCTAGTGCTGAATATTAATCAAAAACCACCACCTTAAGTCAATCTTAAATTAAATAAATCTACCAGGAATTTTGAAAAAATCTTATTGGATGTAGAATCATCTTATGCATGTAAGCCACTGGCAGACCGGCAATGCAACCAGTCAAGGGAGAACTGAACAGCCCTGGTGACGGCAGCCGTGCTGGGGCGCCTAACCGGGATAATTCATCAGGGTTGGCGGGCATAGTCCAACTCATTGGAATCACGTAGGATTCGATTGCTTAGGCCGAACCTGCTGTTTCCGGAGCGCCATGCCCGCCGAAGTTGACTTTACCCTCCTGCTGCCAGGCCT
>DASZCB010000320.1:0-3305 GCA_035943575.1 Rhodanobacter sp.
CTGGCGATGCAGTTGGGCATCGAGATGATCCGCTTCGATATGTCCGAGTACATGGAAGGCCACTCGGTGTCGCGGCTGGTCGGCGCGCCTCCGGGCTATGTCGGTTTCGACCAGGGTGGCCTGCTGACCGAAGCGGTCACCAAGCATCCGCATGCGGTGCTGTTGCTGGACGAGATCGAAAAGGCGCATCCGGATGTGTTCAACATCCTGCTGCAGGTGATGGACCGTGGCGTACTCACCGATACCAACGGCCGCGAGGCGAACTTCAAGAACGTAGTGGTGGTGATGACCACCAATGCGGGCGCGGCGATCGCGGCACGGCGCAGCATGGGTTTCGTCGAGCAGAAGCACGAGTCGGACGCAATGGAAGTGATCCGCCGCATCTTCACGCCGGAGTTCCGCAACCGGCTGGACGCGGTCATTCAGTTCAGCGCACTCGATTTCGAGCATATCCTGCGCGTGGTGGACAAGTTCCTGATCGAACTGGAAAGCCAGCTGACCGAGAAGCACGTGAGTCTGGACGTGGATGCCGATGCCCGCCGCTGGCTGGCCGAGCACGGCTTCGATCCGCAGATGGGTGCACGGCCGATGGCGCGGGTGATCCAGGAGAAGGTGAAGCGTGCGCTGGCTGACGAACTATTGTTCGGCAAGTTGGCCGAGGGTGGCGTGGTTCGCCTGAGCGTGCGCGAAGGCACGCTGAAGGTGGATTGCGAAGCGGCGGAGAAGCTGCCGGCGGTGGTTGAGTAAAACTGCGCTTCGATAACCGACCAAACGCGGGACAAAGCAAAGGCGGCGCACTGCGCCGCCTTTGCTTGTCTGACACCACCACTACAGGATCACTGCGCGCAGGCGCGGCACGGCAGCTGCCGACGTACCCGCTTTACTTCATGCGGTACGTGATGCGTCCCTTGCTCAGGTCGTACGGGGTCATTTCGATCTTGACCTTGTCGCCGGTGAGGATGCGGATGTAGTGCTTGCGCATGCGGCCGGAGATGTGGGCGATAACCACGTGCCCGTTCTCCAATTGCACACGAAACATGGTGTTGGGCAGGGTCTCCTGGACCGTGCCTTCCATTTCGATGACGTCGTCTTTGGCCATGTGTTCCGGGGTTCACGCACAGCCGTCATGGCTGCGTAAGCCGGCGATTATGCCACGAATAGGCGGTTGGTTAAAGAAACATCAAGGAAAGCCCTGATCCATCCGGATCAGGCGAAATGCTCATCCAGCTTGCGCCGGATTTCCTGCTCGACCATGCCCTTCAGCGGCGCCAGCATCATGCCCAGCTCCGCCTTGACCTGGATGGCGTCGCTGCCGACGGCAATCGTGCCGCTGACGCCTGGGCGCGTGAACTGCAGGGTGTCGCCCTGCCATTGCCCGTCCATGCCGAATTTTTCGCGCATCCGCGCGGCCACTTTGTCGACTACGGCGCGAGCCTCGGCAATCGACAGTTGATGGGGGCGACGGATATCGATTTTGGGCATGACAGGCTCCGGAGGAATGCCTCATCTTAATGCCACACGAGTGCATGCTAGAGTTTCGCGGTCTATCGACTGGTTCACACATGCGTATCGAATTTCCCAATGCGGCTCGTGAGGATTTCCATTGGGCACACGCGCAACTGCGTATCGGCAGTGCGCCCGACAACGACCTCGTGCTGGCCGCCAATCAGGCGGCGGCCCAGCATCTGCGGATCCAGCAGGATCGTCGCGGCTGGGTACTGCAGGTATTGCCGTTGGCGGATCGCATCTATGTCAATGCACGGCCGGTGCAGGAGCGTGCGTTGTTGCGTGCCGGCGACGTGGTCAGCGTCGGCGATTGCCGCATGCTGCTGCGCGCCGATCAGGATCCAACCCTGCGGCCGCCGTTGAGCGTGCTGGAGCAGGGGCGTTGCACGGTAGCCTTGCGCGCCGTGGCCGGTCCGCTGTCCGGGCACGTGTTGCCGCTGCAGGACAGCATGGAGCTCGGACCGCAAGGTCGTTGCCCACTGGAGTTGCCGCAGGGCGACGTGGCCACGCTGCGCATTTTCTGGGATGGCGGCCAGTTGCTGCTGGAAGCCACCCAGCCATCCGCTCGCCATCCACTGCGGGTCAATGGCGTTGCCGTGCAGAAGCTGGCGCTGCAGCCCGGCGACCAGATCGGTCTGGCCATGCATCGTTTCGTGGTCGAGGCGCCGGGGATGGAAGCCGAGCCTGAAATCGTAATGCCCGAGCCGCCGCCGGTGCATCTGCCGGAAGAAGCCGCCGGCCCGACGGGCGAGGTATGGTGGCTGATTGTCACCGCCGCCGTGCTGGCGCTGGGTATCGCGCTAGTGCTGCTGATCCGCTTCTGAGTCTGCCAGCCGCACGACACTCCAGAGCTCGGGGACAGCTGCCCCGAATTCGTGACGCACGGCCGGAAACCGCCATGCGCTCCGCTACAATGACGAACAGAAACGATGCTTGAAACATCCCATGGATAACCCGCGCCCGATATCGCCTGCAGTCACCGGAAAGCGATCCTCAGGTCCGCAGGGAACGCGACTCTTCGTCCAAGAGGATCTACGTCAACTCGCGGCCGAGGCAGGCAACGCATCCGAAGGGCGGCCCAGCGTGCACAAGCCGGTTCTGGAGAGCGTCAGTCCGGAGCTCGGTGGGCGACGCTTCTCCGTTCATCCAGGCCGCCAGACGATTGGCAGGCTCGCCAGCAACAATATTGTTGTCAATGGCCCGAGCGTCTCCTCGTCGCATGCCTGGATCACGAATCAGCAGGGGCGCTGCATCATCGTGAACACGTTGTCCACCAACGGCACGTTCGTGAATGACAAACGGATTCATCGGGCAACCCTCAGGCACGGCGATCGCATCCGCCTCGGGCAGATCGAGTTGGTGTTTCTGACCCGTGATCACGGGTCATCCGGTCCCAGGCACCTTCGTCGCCTTGCGATGGGATTGGCCGGACTCGTCGGCTTGGGCGTGCTGATCTGGTGGCTCCTCTTATCGCCATCTCGATGAGCGAGCGTGTGTGGCCCTCAACCCTCGGTCGCTATCGCATCGAGGGAATCCTTGGTGAAGGAGCGATGGCTGTCGTCTATGCCGGCTTCGATCCTGGCATTGAACGACAGGTAGCCATCAAGTGCCTTCACCGGGAGGTGGCTTCCGATCCCGGCTACAGGCAACGATTCCTGATCGAAGCCCGTGCGGCCGGCAACCTGACCCACCCCCACATCGTTACGATTTTCGATGCGGGCGAGACTGACGACGGCCGCTCATACATCGCCATGGAGCGTCTCTCAGGCGAGACGCTTGCGAGCCGAATCGCGAGCGAA
>DASZCB010000321.1:0-1989 GCA_035943575.1 Rhodanobacter sp.
AGCTGCTGCACCTGGGCCACGTCGTCGCCGTCACGCATCTGCACCAGCAGCTGGCCCTGCTCCACGTCCTGGCCGGACTTCAGGTTGACCCCGGTGACCAGGCCGGCCACATCCATCGCCAGGTCCGCGCCTTTTGCCGCGCGCAGTGTGCCGACGGCACTCAGCGACGGTTGCCACGGCTGTTCGCTGGCGGTGGTGGTGCTCACCGTGAACGGGACCGGCTTCGGCATGCTGTGGATCATGCGCATCACCAGCAGCACCTTGATGCCGACGATAAGCGCGATCAGCAGCAGCACCCCGACGATCATCAAGATCATGCGCTTGGTGGTGCTGGGTTTTTGGTCGACGCGCGTGGGCATGCGCGAACTCCTCAGTTGGATGCGGTGGATGGTGCGGATGTTGCGGGTGCGGGTGCCGCCATGCCGGCGTCACTGCGCCAGCCGCCACCGAGTGCGGCATACAGCGCAGCGGTATCGGCCAGCCGCGCACTGCGTGCCTGGATCAGCCCGATACGCGCCTGCTGATAGCTGCGTTCGGCTTCGAGCAGGTTGAGATAGCCGGTCGCACCGAGCTGGAATTGTTGACGGGTGAGGTCAAGCTGCTGCGACGAGGTGCTCTCGGCAGTGGCTTGTGCGGCCAGACCCTGTGCGTCGTATTGCAAGGCCTGCAGCGCATCGGCGACGTTCTGGAACGCGTTCAGCACGGTCTGCTGCCAGTCCGCCACCGCCTTGTCCATGCCGGCCTGTGCGGCGCGTTTCTTGTGCAGTAGTTCGCCGCCATGGAACAGCGGCTGAGTCAGGCCGAGGCCGAGTGACCAGGCGCCGGTGCCGGCGGAGAACAGATCGCCGGCCCGAAGCGCCTGCGACCCGGCGCTGCCGGACAGCGTGATCTGCGGCAGCATTGCCGCGGTGGCAACGCCGACCTGGGCCGAGGCTGCATGCAGCTGCGCCGATGCGGCCCGGATGTCCGGACGCTGCTCGACCAGGCCGGATGGCAGGCTGACCGGGATGTCTGGTGGCAAGGTGATCGCGTCCAGCGTCAACGGCTGCAGTTGCAGTTGCGCCGGCGTGGTGCCGAGATAGCTGGCCAGCTGATTGCTGGTGGCTGCGAGATGCGCGCGCAGCGGCGGCAAGGTCGCCTCGGTGGCGGCCAGTTGCGAGCGTACCGCCAGCGTGTCGGACAGCGACTTCGCGCCGATCTTCTGCTGCTTCTGTGCGATGTCCAGGCTTTCGCGCTGCATGCCGATGATCTGTTCGGTCGCGCGCAGCTGTTCGCGCAGCGACGCTTCCTGCATCGATGTGGTGACCACATTGGCGGTCAGGGTCAGATACGTGGTGTCGAGCTGCGCCCGCTGATAGTCCGCCTGAGCCAACTGCGCCTCGATCCCGCGGCGCACGCCACCGAACAGATCCAGGGTATAGCCGACACTGACCGAGGCGTTGTACACCGTGAACGGGCCAATGCCACCGGCCTTGCCCGATTGCGCGGCCGATTGCTTCTGGCGGGTGGCGCCGGCGGCTAGGTCCGCCGACGGAAACAGGCCGCCGCGTGCCGCATCGGCGTTCTCCTGAGCCTGACGCAAGGCGGCCTGGGCCGAGGCGATCGACGGACTGTGCGTCAGTGCGGTGTTTACCCGGCGAGTCAGCTCGGCATTACCGAATGTCGTCCACCAGCGCGCCGGCACGTCGTGACCCTGCAGAAAGCGCTGCGCATCGCCATCGGAGACTTCGGCGGAAGCGGTGGCGGCCGGCAATGGTTGCGCCGTGAAGCGATCCACCGGCGGCGCGTCCGGGCGATGGTAGTCGGGGCCGACTGCGCACCCGGCGACGGAAATGCCCGCCAGCAATGCGAGGACGCGAGCAGTACCGGCACGCAAGGCGGGCTTCGAGTTGGACAGGAGACTGGACAAGGGAGTGACCTGGGGCAAGGGAGGAAGCCGGTCCGGACAATAACACACCGTATAGTTTACATATATGACGACGGACGCCA
>DASZCB010000322.1:0-4937 GCA_035943575.1 Rhodanobacter sp.
CAATTCCGCCGCCGTGCTCGGCTGGCCCGACGCGCGTGGCGACTGGGTGCGCACTGGCGGCCTGCTGTACGGGTTGTCGGTGGTCGACGGCAAGGCCGGTGCCGACTTCGGTTTTCGCCCGGCGATGACCTTGAGCACGCGCTTGATTGCGATCAACCCGATCAAGCGCGGCGAGCGCATCGGCTACAACGGCACCTGGACCTGCCCTGAAGACATGCCGGTCGGTGTGGCTGCAGTCGGCTACGGCGACGGCTATCCGCGCAGTGCCGCGGCCGGTACGCCGGTGCTGGTCGGCGAGCAGCGCGTGCCGCTGATCGGCCGTGTCTCGATGGATCTGATCACGCTGGACCTGCGCGATGCACCGGCCGCGAAAATCGGTGATCGCGTGCTGCTGTGGGGGCCGGAATTGCCGGTCGAACTGATCGCTGCGCAATCCGGCACGATCTCCTACGACCTCACTTGCGGCATGACCCGTCGCGTGCTGTTCGTCGAGGACGAAAACTGACAGCGTCTTGCGTTGATGCGTCTCGCCGTATGCGATGAGCGCAGGCTAAGCTCAGCGTCATCATCGTATCCAGCCGGGAACCCGCATGGCCAAAGCCAAGACCGCCTACGTCTGCACCGAGTGCGGCGCCGAACACAACAAGTGGCAGGGCCAGTGCGTCGAGTGCGGGGTGTGGAACACGCTCAGCGCGATCGTGTTGACGCCTGCTTCGGTGGGCGGTTCGTCGGTGGGTGCGCAGCGTTCGAACTATGCCGGCAACGCGGCCGGTTCGGCACGCATCACGCCGCTGACCGAGGTGGCGTTGACCACCGAGGCACGCACGCTGACCGGCATCGGCGAGCTGGATAGGGTGCTGGGTGGCGGGTTGGTGCAGGGCTCGGTGGTGTTGATCGGCGGCGATCCGGGCATCGGCAAGTCGACCTTGCTGTTGCAGATGCTGGGGACACTGGGCGCGCATCTGCCCAGCGTGTATGTCACCGGCGAGGAGTCGCTGTCGCAGGTGGCGTCGCGCGCGCAACGTCTCGGCCTGCCGCTGGAGCCGCTGCAGGCGCTGGCCGAGACCTGCATCGAGCGCATACTCGAACAGGCGGTGGCGACGCGGCCGCGGGTGCTGGTGATCGATTCTATTCAAACGATCTGGACCGAGCTGTTGCCGGCGGCACCCGGTTCGGTGTCGCAGGTGCGCGAGTCGGCGGCCAAGCTCACGCGCTTCGCGAAGGAAACCGGGACCTCGGTGTTTCTGGTCGGTCACGTCACGAAAGAGGGCGGCATCGCCGGTCCGCGTGTGCTCGAGCACATGGTCGATGCGGTGCTGTATTTCGAGGGCGAGTCGGGCTCGCGTTTCCGCGTGCTGCGCGCATTCAAGAACCGCTTCGGTGCGGTCAACGAGCTGGGTGTGTTCGCGATGTCGGACAAGGGCTTGCGTGAAGTACCGAACCCGTCGGCGATCTTTTTGTCATCGCACTCGGGCCCGACTTCCGGCAGTGCGGTGATGGTGACGCGCGAGGGCAGCCGGCCGCTGCTGGTCGAAGTGCAGGCACTGGTCGATCAATCCTCGCTGGGCAATCCGCGCCGGGTCACGTTGGGGCTGGAACAGAATCGTCTGGCCATGTTGCTGGCTGTGCTGCATCGACATGGCGGCGTGGCGGCCTACGATCAGGACGTATTCGTCAACGTAGTCGGTGGCATCCGCGTGCAGGAGACCGCCGCGGATTTGCCGGTGCTGTTGGCGGTGTTGTCATCCTTGCGCGACCGGCCACTGCCGGAGCACACCATCACCTTCGGCGAGGTCGGTCTGTCCGGCGAGATCCGGCCGGTGCCGAACGGCGAGGAGCGCCTGAAGGAAGCCGCGCATCATGGCTTCCGCCGCGCGATCGTGCCGAAGGCGAATGCGCCGAAGAAGGGCAAGGTCGGCGAGATGGAGGTGATCGGCGTGGAGCGGCTGGCGGAAGCGATCGACGCCTGTCGCTGAGTGCTTCGAAGGCGATCAGCCTACCGGGCGATGCAGGATCAGCTCCAGCACGAACTTCGAACCAAAGAAGGCCAGCATCAGGGCGACCATGCCGATCAGCGTGAGGTTGACCGCACGCTGGCCGCGCCAGCCATGTCGCCAGCGGCCATACAGAAGAACGCCGAACACCAGCCATGCCACGATCGACAGGATCGTCTTGTGTGCCAGATGCTGGCCGAACAGGTTGTCGACGAAGAGCGCGCCGGTGAGCAAGGTCAGCGTCAACAGTACGAAGCCTGCACCGATCAGGCGGAACAGCAGGGTTTCAGTCAACGTCAGCGGCGGCAGGGCGCGCAGCCACGGGCCGAACTGGTGATGGCGCAAGGCGCGCTCCTGCACCGCCAGTAGAATCGCCAGCACGGTCGCGATCGACAGTACGCTGAACGCGATCAGCGCCACCGTGACATGCAGCTTGATGTGCCAGTCCATGGAGTGCGGCAGGGTCGGCGGCGCCAGGAAGCTGTCCACCGCCACCAGCAGGGCAGTCAGCGGAAACACGATCACGCCGAGCGCGGCGACCGGGCGCGAGGCGTTCACCAGCAAGGTCAGCGCCGAAACCACGAAGGCGACCAGCGACAGCGCGGCGAAAAAGTGCAGGTCCAGCGCACCGCGGTGCATGCCGAACAGGATGCCGGCATGGATCAGCACGGCGCTGCCGGCCAGGCCGAGTGCCAGCCGGTTCAGCGGCTGGCCACCGCTCAGCAATGGGCGCGCCAGCCCGCCGGCAGCGGCGAGATAGAGCGCGATGGCGAGCAGGGCAAAGACGTGGATGACCATAGCCGCGCAGTGTCGCACAGGCCTTTGCCGGCGTGCATGCGAAGCTGGTCACGGCGTCCGCTATAATCGAGCACTTTCCTGTTTGCCGGTTCCGTCATGTTCGAGTCGCTCAGCCAACGCCTTTCCACCACCGTCAATCGTCTGCGCGGCCGCGGTCGGCTGACCGAGGAAAACATCCGTGAATCGTTGCGTGAGGTGCGCATTGCACTGCTTGAGGCGGACGTCGCACTGCCGGTAGTGCAGGCGCTGATTCAGCGGATCAAGGTGCGCGCGGTTGGCCAGGATGTGTTGAAGAGCCTGTCGCCGGGCCAGGCGTTGATCAAGGTGGTCAGCGACGAACTGACCGCGGTGATGGGCACCGCCAACACCGAGTTGAACCTGGCCCAGCAGCCGCCTGCGGTCGTGCTGATGGCGGGTTTGCAGGGCGCCGGCAAGACCACTACGGTGGCCAAGCTGGCCCGACTGCTGACCGAGCGCAAGAAGAAAAAGGTGATGGTGGTCAGTTGCGACGTCTATCGTCCGGCCGCGATCGAGCAGTTGCGCACGCTGGCCGAACAGGTCGGCGTGAAGTTCTTCCCGTCCGAGGCGGGCCAGGACCCGGTCGCTATCGCCAAGGCGGCAGTTGCCGCGGCTCGTCGCGAAGTGATCGACGTGCTGATCGTCGATACCGCCGGCCGCCTGCACGTGGACGAGGCGATGATGGCTGAGATCAAGGCGCTGCACGCCGCGGTCACGCCGATCGAAACCCTGTTCGTGGTCGATTCGATGACCGGCCAGGATGCAGCCAACACCGCCAAGGCGTTCAGTGAAGCCTTGCCGCTGACCGGCGTGATTCTGACCAAGACCGATGGTGATGCCCGCGGTGGTGCCGCACTGTCGGTGCGCTATGTCACCGGCAGGCCGATCAAATTCCTCGGCGCCGGCGAGAAGACCGACGCGCTGGAACCGTTCCACCCGGATCGTCTGGCCCAGCGCATCCTTGGCATGGGCGACGTGCTGTCGCTGGTCGAGGAAGTCGAGCGCAAGGTTGATCAGGACAAAGCGCAGAAGCTGGCCCAGAAGGTGATGAAGGGCAAGCGTTTCGACCTGAACGACATGAAGGATCAGCTGGAGCAGATGGGCAACATGGGCGGTCTGGCCGGCTTGATGGACAAGCTGCCGGGCGTATCCAGCCTGCCGGATAGCGTCAAATCCAAGGTCAACGACGGTGAGATGAACCGGATGGTCGCGATCATCAACTCGATGACCAAGAAGGAACGCCGCCATCCGGATCTGCTGAACGGCTCGCGCCGCGCCCGCGTGGCGCGCGGTTCAGGCACCCAGCCGGCCGATGTCAACCGCTTGCTCAAGCAGTACATGCAGATGGAAAAGATGATGTCCAAGCTGTCCAAGGGCGGTACCAAGGGCCTGATGCGGCAGATGCGTGGCGCCATGAAGGGCATGGGCGGCATGGGTGGCATGCCTCCCATGCGTTGACGCAGAGCGAGAGCGGGACAGCGGTTGCCCCGGTCTACGCGCTCAAAGTCTTCCCTTTTCCCGAAAAACCGCTAAAATGCCCCGTTTACCGCGCACGTCTCTCGTGTGCCTGCCGCTCATTCGGCAATTCTGGAGTTTTACCATGGTCAAGATTCGTCTTTCGCGCGGTGGCGCCAAGGGCCGTCCGTTCTACCACGTTGTCGTGACCGATCAGCGCAGCAAGCGCGACGGCCGCAACATCGAGAACATCGGCTATTACAACCCGGTCGCGTCGGGCAAGGACAAGCGCCTTGAGCTGAACGTCGAGCGCGTCAAGGAATGGGTGGGCAAGGGCGCACAGCTGACCGACAAGGTCGCCGCGCTGGTCAAGGAAGCCGGCAAGCAGCAGGCTGCCTGAGTATGACTACAGCCGGTCGGCGCGTCCTGATCGGACGCATCGTCGGGCTGTACGGTGTGCAGGGCTGGCTCAAGATCGAATCCTGGGCTGAGCCGCGCATGCGGATCTTCGACTACCAGCCGTGGCTGCTCACCGCAGCGCCGGGTGTGGAGACGCAGATCTCGGGAGTGAAAGGTCGTACGCAGGGCAAGGGCATGGTGGCCCAGCTGCCCGGCGTGGATGACCGGGAACAGGCAACCGCGCTGATCGGCCATGACATCTATGTCACCCGT
>DASZCB010000323.1:0-1986 GCA_035943575.1 Rhodanobacter sp.
AGGAAGTTCTTCTTCGCGATGAGGTCGCCGGTCGCATAGGTCTTGACGGTGCCCGGCAGGTTGCGCGCATCCACCTTGGTATCCGGCGCCTTGAAGCCGACGTCGATCGACAGGCGGTCGTCCAGCAGATGCATGCTGTCCTGCACGTAGTATTGCCGCGTGGTGGTTTCGTAGTGCTGGTAGAACAGACGCATGTTCGGGTTCTTGAGGAACCCGCGGTCGTCCACCGGGCCGGTGATGAAGTAGTAGTTGCGCTGCAGATTGTGGTTGCTGTCCTCGTACCACACGCCGGCTTCCAGATGATGCGCGCCGATGTCCCAGTTCAGCGCGGCAGTGACGCCGGCGCGGTCGATGCCGTACTCGGTGGTGCGGATCGAGATCGGCGTTGCCTTCGGCGTACCGGGGAACGACGACTGGTACGGCGTGAACCAGTGACCCTGACCGCGATCGTAGTGGTAGTAGCCGGTCGCCTTCAGGCGCAGGCCATCGGCGAGCGCGAAGTCACCGAACACGCTGGCGACACGGTCCTTGCGCACGCCGCGGCCCGCGTAATAGGCGTCGTCTGGATTGTTGACGCCGCCGGTGTAGATGCCCTTCGCCGCATTCACCGCGCGGTTCCAGTCTGGCGCGTAGTTGTCCCAGTCCCAGCCCAGACGATGCAGCATGTCCAGTGACAGATCCTGGTAGTCGGTCTCATCGCGGTCGGAGGTGGTCAGCAGGGCGCCGATGCGGCTTTCGCCGAAATCATAGGTGGCCTTGCTGTTGAACTGCGTCTGTTCCTGCGTGCCGTCGCCCTTCCACTTGTCGACGGTCGAATAGGCGCCGGACAGGTACATGGCGAAGCCATTGATGTTGCCCGTATCCAGGCGCGCATAGGTGCGACGTGCACCGTCGGTGCCGATGCCCTGCGCAAAGGTGAAGCCGTAGTTCGGCGTGGGGTCCGCCGAGTAGAACTGCACGGCGCCGCCGAGATCGCTGGTGGATGCCGTGCCCAGCGAACCAATGCCTTCCGCCAGTTCGGCACTGCCGAGATTCTCCGCGATCAGCGCGCGGCTGATATGCAGGCCGTTGTTGTTGCCGTAGCTCATGTCGCCGAGCGGAATGCCGTCCAGCGTGAAGCCGAGGCGGCTCTGGTTGAAACCGCGCAGGCTGAAACGGGTCGACCACTCGTAGTTGCCGAACGGGTCAGCCGATTCGAAATGCACGCCCGGCTTGCTCGCCAGCACCTTCAACGGGCTGGTACCCGGCGGCAGCACCTTCACGTCCTGTGCGGTGATGCGCTGCACCTGGCGGGTCTCGCCCTGGCCGATCACCGACACCGTCTCCAGCGTCTTGGTGTTGCCGTCGGTGCTGGCAGCTACCGCTGTGGTGTCAACTGGTTTGGGATCCGTATCCGTTGCCTGGGCGGCACCATGCAGCACGGCAAACAGTGCCAGTGCCAGACCGGTCTTGCGGAGAAAAACCTTGCGAGATGACATGCGTACAAATCCTTCGCGCCGCCACCTGTGATGGCAGGCAGCGACGACATGTTGTTGAGATGGATGGAGCGCTGAGTGGCTGCCCCTGACAGCCATGCGCAGCAGCATGGTCGTCGTTTGTGAAAGGCTGTTTACATCTGCATGTCAGGGCGCGGCACACGCTGACTGAAGTGTCACTGCAAGATGCGGCTCACGTTGCCGTTCATCGCGACGACGGAAACAGCACTTTGCCCTGCGCCTGCGGCAGCGACACGCCGAGCAGCGTCGCCAGCGTCGGGGCGATGTCGCGCATGTCGATCGAACCGAAGTTCTTGCCGGCCGGCACACCGCTGCCGGCGATCAGGAAGGTCGAACGCATCTCGGGCAGCGCCGCCGCGTAACCGTGCATGCCGCGGTAGTGGCCCGGCGACAGGATCGGCGCGTCCGGCTTGAGCCCCATTTCATCGCCTGGCTTGAATTGCACGAACCAGCTGGCCTGCGCGGTACCGCCCTGGGCCATCAGCTGATC
>DASZCB010000324.1:0-9218 GCA_035943575.1 Rhodanobacter sp.
CGATGCGTCCAGTCCGCGTAGAACAGCGAGGGTGCGGCTGCACAGTCCGCCAGCGTGAAGTCCGCACCTGCGGCCCAGGTCCTGCCGGCAAGCTGCCCTTCGAGCCACGCGTAGGCGCGCTCCAATTTTTCCACAGCAAGCGCCAATCCTTCCTGGCGCTTCACGGAATCACCCGTCAGTGCGCCGCCTACCGCATGCTGCACCGGATTCATCACATGCAGGTCGAAGAAGCGGTCGAGGAAGCGCACTTCAAGCGCGGCCATCGGGTCCGGGGGCAGCAGCCGCACTGGTCCGGGATGCACGAGCTGCAGGAACTCGATGATGATGCTGGTCTCGACGATGTTGCGCTCGCCGTCCACGAGCAGCGGGAACTTGCGCAGCGGCCAGCGTTGCAGCCATTCGGTTGAGTGCTGCGGTGTATCCGGTCCAAGGCAACGGAATTCAAAGGACGTGCCGTTCTCGTAGAGCGCTATGAGTACTTTCTGCGTGTACGACGAGAAGGGATGGCCGTAAAGCACGAGAGACATGGTGAGACCTCTAGAATTTATCTACTTGCACTAAGCAAGTGGTTAGACTCTACTAACACCAATTGCATACTGCAAGCGCACGACCTGGGAGAACGACCGTGTCGCAGACAGGACGATCTGGTTGCCCAATCAACCTGACGCTCGAACAGCTCGGCGACCGCTGGAGCCTGATCATCATCCGCGACGTCATGTTCGGGAACAGGCGCAGCTATGGCGAGCTTCTCGCGCAGAGCGAGGAAGGTATCGCCTCGAACATCCTCGCAGACCGGTTAAAGCGCCTGACCGCGGCGGGGCTGTTGACGAGACACCCCGATCCGAAACATCGGCAGAAAGGGATCTACAGCCTCACGGAAGCGGCCATCCAACTCGTGCCCCTGCTCGCACACATGGCAGCCTGGGGCCGTCGGCATACGTGCCCCAGCAAGGAATTGTCGGTGCGCGCGGAGCTGCTGGAAAAAGGCGGCACGCCACTCTGGAATGCTTTCATGGATGAGCTGCGCCACCTTCACCTCGGCGCGCCGCGTCCTGCACGCTCTGTGTTTGGCGAGCTGCAGGCCGCCTACGAAAAGGCAATGGAAGCGCCGAAACAGCGACCAGCATGACAGCATCAAGCAGGCCGCTGGCCCGTCGTCAGCATTGCGGCCCATCCTTGGCCAATGCATGCAACCGCGTCGCGCAGATCGTGAGTTCCAAGCGCAGCTCCGCAGGCATGCGTATCTCGAAGTCGAACGGAAGGCCGGCGAGCTGACGAGCGAACCATGCAAGGTCATCGGCGCTGGTGCGCAGAAGCACACCGCCCTCCACCGGTTCCAGTAAGCCGAACGCAAGCGAAAACGCTCGGCGCGCCGCCTGCAGATCCGCGTGCAGGAACACTTCGATAGCGTGCGCATGCGGCATCGTCGCAATACCGTGCACCAGCTGATCCAGCGCGTCGAAGCCGGCGGGTCTGAGGAACGTTTGGTCGAGCCGGTTCACGCTACCGACGCGATCCAGCCGGAATGAGCGCAGGCCATGACGCAGATGGCACATCCCCACTGCGTACCATGCACCGGCCCGATACGCGAGTCCGTACGGATCGAACTCGCGCTCGGTGCGTTCGCCCTGGGCCGACGTGTAACTCATGCTCACGCGTTGCTGTGCCTGGGCCGCGCCAGTAAGTGCGATCAGCGCCGCATTGCTGTCGGGCGTGCTGGTGGCAGGCTGCAGGTCGACCTTGACCGTATCGGCGATCGCACGTACGTGCCGCTTCAAACTATCCGGCATCACGCGGGCGAGCTTGGCCTGCACGCTTTCAACCGCCGGTGCGGCCTCGGCCAAACCCAGACCGCGCGCGGCCACCATGCCCACCGAGAGCGCCACTGCCTCATCGTTGGTGAACATCATCGGCGGCAGCTTGAATCCGGCGACCAGCAGGTAGGCGCCGTGGCGACCGCGCTCGGCGGTGAGCGGGATGCCGAGGTCTTCCAGCATCACGATGTAGCGCCGCAGCGTGCGCACATCGACTCCGACCCGGCGTGCCAGCTCCGGACCGCTCATCCGGCCATGGCTTTGCAGCAGCTCGAGTACAGCCAGTACGCGTGTGGTGGGCGGGGCCATGGTCCCGATTGTATCGATCAATCAGGACGAAATTTGTCCTGTATGGCCTTTACCGTGCTCAACAGGCCATCCAACAGGCCCCGGAGATCCCTCGTGAACCATTTCGAACGACTGCTGCGCGGCATCGTTTTACTCAGCGTATTTGGTGCGGCGACTTCAGCACACGGCAAACCAACCAACGGAACCACCACCATGGAAAGCGTGCAGCACCTGCAGGATTATCAAGTCATCGAGTTTCGCCGCTACGTCACCGGGGACGGCGAACGGGCGCACTTCGTCAAATACTTCGACACGTATTTTCCCGAAGCCTTCGAGCAGCTTGGCGCCATGGTGTTCGGGCAATTCACCGAGCGGAGCAATCCCAATCGCTTCACCTGGCTGCGCGGCTTCAGGGACATCAACGCGCGCCCGATCGTCAATGCGGCCTTCTATTACGGGCCGTTGTGGAGGGAACATCGGGCCAAGATCAACGCGATCCTGCCGGACAGCGACAACGTGATGCTGCTGCGCCCGTTGCATGCTGACCAGGGCATCACGGTGCTGCCGGCTGTCGATCCCGTGACCGAAGAGCACGGTGCGCAGGGCATCGTGGTGGCACAGATATTCGCGGTGAAGAAAGGCAGCGAGGATGCGTTTGCGAAACAGGCAGAGGCTGCATTTTCTGCTTACCGCATCGAAGGCGTGCATCCGGCCGGCGTGCTGGTGACGCTGGACGCGCCGAACAACTTTCCGCAGCTGCCGATCCGCACGGACGGCCCGTTCCTGGTCTGGCTGGGCGTGGTCAGGGACAACGCCACACTCGGCAGTCAACTCGCGCCGATTCTGGCATCCGCCGAGCATTCGCTCGTCGCCACCGATCTGCTGCGCGGCGCACCCGAACGGGTGGTGATGGACCCGACACCGCGCTCACGTCTGCGCTGGTTGCCTAACGCCATTGTCGGAGCATCCCCATGATCCACTACGAACAGCTGTGGCTGTTCTTTGCACTGGTCTTCGGCGTGGTGCTGCTGCCAGGCCTGGACATGGCCTATGTGCTGGGGAGTGCCCTGACCGGCGGTCGTAGCAAGGGACTTGCCGCCGTAGCCGGCATCATCGCGGGCGGTGTGTGCCATGTAGTGATGACGGCGCTTGGCATCAGCATGCTGCTGAAGCTGATCCCCGGCGCGTTCAATGCGCTGCTGATCGCCGGCGCGCTTTATATAGCGTGGATTGGCTTCACGCTGATGCGCAGTGAATCCTCCTTCGGCATGAACCCGGACACGCACTCGCGTTCGAGAACAGCGACCTTTCGCCAAGGCATGCTTACCTGCCTGCTCAACCCCAAGGCCTACCTGTTCATGCTGGCGATCTTTCCGCAGTTCCTGCGCCCGGACTACGGCCTGATCTGGGTGCAGGCGGTGGTGCTGTGGCTGATCATCGCGCTCAACCAGCTCTGCGTGTACGGCGGCCTGGCACTGATGGCGGATCGGGCGCGTCGTTGGCTGCAAGGCAAGCCGGCTGCCGGCGTGGTGGCCGCCCGTTGTGTCGGCGTGCTGCTGATAGCCGCGGCGATTTTTACCGGATACGAGGGGTGGCATCAGGTATAGAACGGCTTGGCAGGCGATCAATCGCCGGTGGAGATCTTCTGCCCGATCATCAGGCGATGACCATCCGGCGTCCTGATCCCGAACTCGTGCATACCCCATGGCTTGTCTTCGACCTCGCCCACGCAATCGGCATCGCGCGCCTTGCATCGCGCATACCACACGTCGGCATCGTCGACCCACAGGTAGGCGAAATAACTGTGGCAGCCGAGCTCCGCCGGTGGCAGATCGTCTGGACATTCGCCCAGCATGATCATGCAGTTGTCCCTGCTCACAAAGATCCAGCCTGGTGGCTCGGCGACGATGCGGAAGTCCAGCACGTCAACGTAGAAGGCTGCCGAAACGCGCACATCGTGAACCGCCAGTACGTAGTGGTTACGCAGAATCTCGGTCACTTCGGCGGCCTCGAATCAGTCTGGCGAGCGATTCATGTACATCGGATCCAACCATCTACTCACCGGTTGCTCACCCCATGCGGCACATGCCCGGTCGCTACATGTTTGCGCGCCGACTCCACGTTGGCCGGCGAATCGTCGAAGAAAATGTCGGCGCCGAACGCATCGAGGAACGGACCCTTGTCGCGACCGCCGAGGAACAGAGCCTCGTCGATGCGCACACCCCACTTGCGTAAGGTGAGGATCACGCGCTTGTGTGCTGGCGCGGAACGCGCGGTGACCAGCGCGGTGCGGATCGGCGAGTCTTCGGCGGGAAACGCGATCTGCAGACGATGCAGTGCGGTGAGGAAACCCCCGAACGGGCCGACCGACAACGGCTCGGCGGCGTGTTCGGTCTCGCTGCGATGGAACGCCTCCAGACCTTCTTCGCGCGATACGCGCTCGCCTTCGTCGCCGAAGATCACCGCATCGCCGTCGAACGCGATGCGCAATTGTTCGCTGGCCCGCGGTGGCGCGGTGCTGGGCAGGATCGTCGCCGCCGCCACGCCGGCGGCCAGCGCGCGTCCGACATCTTCCGCGTTGGCCGAGAGGAACAGGTCGGCCTTGAACGGCGCAATGTAATCGGAGGTCGGTGCGCCACTGGTGAACGCGGCGCGGCTGATCTCCAGCCCGTAGTGCTGGATCGCGTTGAAGATGCGCAGGCCGGTGTCGCCGGAATTGCGCGACAGCAGGATCACCTCGACCGGCGGCACGTCGCCGGCGAGCTTGTTCAGGCCGAGTAGCTTCTGCACCAGCGGAAACGCCACGCCGGGCTTCAGTATCTCGTTCTCGTGCTCGATCTGGAACGAGCGATAGGCGTCCAGCCCATCGCGCTCGAACAGCGCATGACTGTCGCCCAGGTCGAACAGCGCACGCGAGGAAATCGCGACGACCAGCCGCTGGTCGCTGGCGGCGACAGGATCATGGGCGTCGGTTGACGAGGGCTGCTTGTTCACGGGTGGCGGCACATGCGGATCGATGATGGATCGTTGCCGATCAATCTAGCACGCGATCCGTATCACTCCGCAGCGAACTGCTCGTCGAGGATGCGCTGTTCGAGGTTGTGTTCCGGATCGAACAACAGCCGCACACCCTGCCCGCCGGACTGGCGGATCGCCACCGTGCGCACGTCGCGCACTTCGTGGAAATCGGCGGTGGCGCTGACCGGACGCTTGCCCGGATCGAGCACGCGCAAGATCACCTCGGTGCGATGCGGCAGGATCGCACCGCGCCAGCGGCGCGGGCGGAACGGGCTGATCGGAGTGAGCGCCAGCACGTTCGCGTCCAGTGGCAGAATCGGCCCGTGCGCGGACAAGTTGTAGGCGGTGGAACCGGCCGGCGTGGCGACCATGATGCCGTCGCAGACCAGATTCGCCAGTTTCACCGTGTCGTTGAGCTGCACTTCCAGATGCGCGGCCTGATTGCTCTGGCGCAGCAGCGAAACTTCGTTGAACGCCAACGCGGTGTGTTCGTTGCCGGCGGCGTCGACTACCTGCATCTGCAGTGGAAACAGCGACGCCGTGTGTGCGCGCACGATCCGTTCGGGCAAGTCGTCGAGCTTGTGCTTGTTCATCAGGAACCCGACCCGACCCAGCTTCATGCCGTACACCGGCACCTCAAGCGCGCGGTACGAATGCAGGGTGCGCAGCATGAAACCGTCGCCGCCCAGCGCCACGATCAGCTCGGCTTTTTCGGGCGTTACGTCGCCATAGCGATCGACCAGCTTGCGCCGCGCCTGTTGGGCGATGCTGGTGTCGCTGGCGACGAAAGCGAAACGCATGCGCGGAGTCCATTGCGAGGGTCAGCCGAGATTACACAGCATGAAGGCGCAAGACCATGACTGATCCTGCGCCTTCATCGTCACTCACTCAACCTGGGCTGGCTCAGCTCCCTCAACTCACTGGCACCTGCGCCAGCTGGGCGAGACGGCGAACCGCAACCGAGGCGATCGGGTAATCCGCGTTCTGGGTAAGGATTTCGGCCAGCATGCTGCGGGTGTACTGCAGGGTGGCGTCGTCGCGCTGCAGCCACGCCTGCACCGGCGAAATGTCCTTGCGCTCGCTGGTCATCGTCAATACCTGCAACACCAGCGCACGATGCTGGTGATTGAGTTCGTCCAGCAGCGATCCGCGTGCCTGCGCGTGCCAATGGCCCTCGACCGGCAGCGCCTCGATCTGGTCGCGCAACCATTCCAGGTCGAGCGCCTCGCCCAGTTCGAAGAACACGCCAGCCACCCTCTCCATCGGCTGACCGCTCTGCTGCGCCACCTCGGCCATGTCCAGCGCGGCACGCAGCTCCGGCATGCGGGCCAGTCGCAACGCCAGTTCGGCGGACAGGCCAAGGCCTTCCCACTTCTCCTGGGTGCAGGAAAAATCGCCCTTGCCGGTCGGCGTCAGCACGTCCGGCAGCGCCTTGCGCAGGGCCGATACGCTGGCCTGGTAACGCTCGACATTGGCGGCGATGTCCAGCGAACCGCCCGGACGGTTGAGCAACCAGCGGGTCATGTGGCGCAGCAACGACCAGATCTGCTTGATCGCGTCGATCTGGGTGTCCTCGGCCACCTTGCTGTCGAGCGCCTCGATCTCCGACCACAGCTCGCGCGCCTCGATGATCTCGCGCGCCGCCGTGTATGCCTTGGCGATCGCTGCCGGGCGCTGGCCGGTGTCTTCTTGCATGCGCATCATGAAGGTGGCGCCCATGCGGTTGATCGTCGAGTTTGTCACCGCGGTGGCGATGATCTCGCGCTTCAGCCGATGGCGCTGCATGTGCTCGGCGTACTTTTCGTGCAGCGGCGCCGGAAAGTAGCGCACCAGTTCCTTCGACAGGTACGGATCTTCCGGCACGTCCGAATCCAGCAGCTGCTGGAACAGGCGGATCTTGTCGTACGACAGCAGCACCGAAAGCTCCGGCCGGGTCAGGCCCAGGCCGCGGGTCTTGCGCTCGGTGAGCTCGGCTTCGGATGGCAGGTTCTCGACCTGACGATCCAGGGTGCCCTCGGCTTCCAGGGTGCGGATGAAATGCGCCATCGAACCGATGCGGCTCACCGACTGATGCTCCATCAGGGTGATCGCCTGGTTCTGCCGGTAGTTGTCCCACAGCACCAGCTGGCCGACCTCGTCGGTCATCGCGGCGAGCTGTGTGTTGCGCGCCGGCTCGGTCAGTTCGCCGCGCTGCACCGCATCGTTCAGCAGGATCTTGATGTTCACCTCGTGGTCGGAGGTGTCCACGCCGGCGGAGTTGTCGATGAAGTCGGTGTTGAGCAGCACACCGTGCTGGGCGGCTTCGATGCGGCCCTTCTGGGTCATGCCCAGGTTGCCACCCTCGCCCACGACCCTGCAGCGCAACTCGCCGCCGTTGACGCGCAATGCATTGTTGGCGCGATCGCCGACATCGGCATGCGTCTCGGTGGAGGACTTCACGTAAGTGCCGATGCCGCCGTTCCACAGCAGGTCGACCGGTGCCTTCAGAATCGCACTAAGCAGGTCGCTTGGCGCCAGTTGCGTCACGTCGGGCTTGAGCCCCAGCACCGCACGCACTTCCGACGACACCGGGATCGATTTGGCACTGCGCGGATAGATGCCGCCGCCGGCGGAGATCAGTGACTTGTCGTAGTCGTCCCAGCTCGAACGCGGCAGCTTGAACATGCGCTGGCGCTCGGCGAACGAACGCGCGGTATCCGGGTTCGGATCAAGGAACACATGGCGATGGTCGAACGCCGCCAGCAGGCGTGTGTGCTCGGACAGCAGCATGCCGTTGCCGAACACGTCACCGGACATGTCGCCGATGCCGACGCAGGTGAAATCCTGCGTCTGGCAATCGCGGTTGAGCGAGCGGAAGTGGCGCTTGACCGACTCCCACGCACCCTTGGCCGTGATACCCATGCCCTTGTGGTCGTAGCCGTTGGAACCGCCGGAAGCGAACGCATCGCCCAGCCAGTAGCCGTGTTCGATCGAGATCGCGTTGGCGATGTCGGAGAACGTGGCTGTGCCCTTGTCGGCCGCGACGACCAGGTACGGGTCGTCTGCGTCGTGGCGCACCACGTCATGCGGGTTTACCACCTTGCCTTCGATCAGGTTGTCGGTGATGTCGAGCAGGCCGCTGATGAACATCTTGTAGCAGGCGATGCCCTCGGCTAGCTGTACGTCGCGATCGCCCGGCCCTCCAGTGGCTACCGGCGGCTTCTTGACGAAGAAGCCGCCCTTCGAACCGACCGGCACGATCACCGTGTTCTTCACCATCTGTGCCTTGACCAGGCCCAGCACCTCGGTGCGGAAATCCTCGCGGCGGTCGGACCAGCGCAGGCCGCCACGTGCCACCGCGCCGAAGCGCAGGTGGATGCCCTCGACGCGCGGGGCGCATACCCAGATCTCGCGGTACGGCACCGGCTTGGGCAGCTCGGGCACCTTGTGCGAGTCGAGCTTGTAGCTGATGTAGCCGCGATGCGCGCCGTCCCACAGCTGGAAGAAGCTGGTGCGCAAGGTGCCGCGGATCAGCGCCACGAAGCTGCGCAGGATGCGATCCTCATCCAGGCTGGCGACATTCTCCAGCAGCACGCCGATCGCGTTCTCGACGGTCTGGATCTGTTCGTCGCGCGGCTTCGACAGCGCCGCGCTGAGCCCATCGATCAGGGCCGGATGCGCGCTCTGCACGTTGGCCGGAATCAGCGCCTGCATCTCAGCGGCGAGGGTGGCGCCAGCAGCCTTCAGCTCGTCGGCGGAGAGTGCCTCGCGACGCGGGTCGAACTTGGCCAGGAACAGCTCCACCAGCAGGCCGGCGATCGCCGGATAGCGGCTGAGGGTTTCTTCCATATACGCCTGCGAGAACGTCACACCGGTCTGCAGCAGGTACTTGCAGTAGCCGCGCAGCATGGCCACCTGGCGCCAGTTGAGCTTGGCCCCCAGCACCAGCCGGTTGAAACCGTCGTTCTCGGCGTTGCCGCGCCAGATCTGCTCGAACGCATTCTCGAACAGCGCGCCAACCTGCTCGACGCTGAAGGTGAGCTTGCCGACCGGCTGCACTTCGAAATCCTGGATCGAACGCGGCGCGTCGCCAGGAATCTCGTAGACGTGCTCGGTGAG
>DASZCB010000325.1:0-2100 GCA_035943575.1 Rhodanobacter sp.
ATGTTGAACAGCAGATGGCTGAAATCCGCATGCACTACGCCGTAGGTCACCAGCCGGTGGTATTCGCGCTGACGGGCGATTGCCGGCGGCCACAGGATCAGATCGTTCATCAACCGACTGTTCTTGAATGCCATGAACGAGACGACGCAGGTGATGGCAATGATGAGGAGCGTGATCGGCATGAACGGTTCCGCGGCAAGTGTGCAAGACTCGGCATCTTGGCGTCCCGATGGGCACTTGTCGACTTTCCGCCGGCACTGCCACCCGCGCGGCTAACGTTTATGCCCTGCCTCCGCGTCGATATATCCAAAGATCACTGCCCAGAACACAGCCGCACCGCTATCATTCGGCGCTTTGCGCGGCCGCACGCCGCCTGACGGACAACATGGCCTCGCTCCGCTACCTGCATCTGGACGTCTTTGCTGCCACTCCCGGCGGCGGCAATCATCTCGGCGTGGTGATCGGGGCGAATGACTGGAGCACCGCGGCGATGCAGCGTTTCGCGCGCTGGACAGCGCTGGTCGAGACCACCTTCCTACTGCCGCCGACCGAGCCGAAAGCCAGCTATCGCGTACGTATCTTCACCCCGTACAAGGAAATTCCGTTCGCCGGCCACCCCAGCATCGGCAGCGCGCATGCCGCGCTGGAATGCGGCTTGACCGAGCCACGCGATGGCCTGCTGTGGCAGGAGTGCGGCGCCGGCGTGTTGCCGATCCGCGTCGAAGGCAACGGTGCCAGCCGCGAGCTGTTGCTGCAGTCGCCCGGCGAACGCGTGCTGGATACCGGCCGCGACGTGCATCCGTTGCTGCCGGCAGCGCTAGCTGGCATCGAGCTCGGCACATTGCCGCCAGCGCTGGTCGATGGTGGCCGCCGCTGGTGGCTGGCCGAAGTCGCGGATGAAGCAAGCCTGCGCGCGTGGCAACCCGATCACGCAGCGATCGGCGCGCTGGCGCAGGCCAGCGACAGCATGGGGCTGTGCGCATTCGCTCGCGCCCGAAGGAGGGAGCCCCTTGTGGGCAGCGACAACCCCGACTATCAACTCGTAGTGCGCGCCTTCCCGGCCGGCGTCGGCATCGTCGAGGATCCCGCCTCCGGCGCTGCCAACGGCCTGATCGCTGCGTATATCGTCCACGCCGAACCGAACGGCGAACTGGCCCGCGGCTATCAGGTCAGCCAGGGTCGCGAGATCGGCCATGACGCACGGCTGATCGCGCATATCGACGACAGCGCGATCTGGGTCGGCGGACGCAGCCATACCGTGATCGACGGCTCGCTGGACTGGAATCCGCACGAGCATTGAACGTAAGCAAAATCGAAGAGCATCGCGTTCAAGCTACCTCGCCGGCCGCTTGCCCCGACGCCCAAGCCCACTGGAAGTTGTAGCCGCCGAGCCAGCCAGTGACATCGACTACTTCGCCGATGAAATACAGCCCCGGCACCAGCTTCGACTGCATCGTGCTGGAGGACAGGCCGTCGGTATCGACACCACCCAGGGTGACCTCAGCAGTGCGGTAGCCTTCGGTGCCGCTGGCGGTGATCGGCCAGGCATTGAGTTGTGCGCCGATATGCGTCAGCTCGGCTTCGCGGTACTGGCGCATCGGCCGGCTCTCAAACCACTGCTCACACAGCCGCTGCGCGAGCCGCTTCGGCAACGTATCGCCGAGTACGGTTTTCAATTCCGCCAACGGTCGCGCTGCGCGCTGTTCGATCAACCATGCGCCAACATCCTGATCCGGCAGCAGATCGATACGCAGATCGTCACCCGGCTGCCAGTACGAGGAAATCTGCAGGATGGCCGGCCCGCTGATGCCTCGATGGGTGAACAGCAGGCCGGCGCGAAAACCCTGTTTGCCCACGCGCGTCTCCACTGCGGGCAAGGCTACGCCGGCCAGATCCTGGTAATGCTCCTGATGCTTGCCGCTCAGGGTCAGCGGCACCAGTCCCGCACGCGTTGGCAACACGACATGACCGAACTGGCGAGCCAGTTCGTAACCGAAACCGCTGGCCCCCATGCTGGGAATCGACAGGCCGCCGCTGGCCACCACCAGCGACTCCGTATGCACTTCGCCGCGCGCGGTGATCACGCTGAAACCTTCCGGC
>DASZCB010000326.1:0-1859 GCA_035943575.1 Rhodanobacter sp.
CACCTCGATGTACTCGATCTCACGGCCACGATGCACCGTGTGGCGGATCGGCCGCTGGTACTGGTGCAGCAGCGCGATCGTGTCGATCAGCGTGAGGTACTTTTCGTGATCGCGTCGCGTGCGCGTGCGATCGTCCATAAAGGTCAGTTGATCGGCATACGGATTGACCACCGCGAGGGGACGCAACAGGCGCTGCGCGTTCTGCTGCCGCGTGCAGACCGCGGTGCGTTCTTCGCGGGCCAGCAACCCGTCCAGCGTGCGCCGGGTGCGCTGGCGACGATGGATCGCCTGCGTTTGCTCGCGCCCTTCGTCCACCGTGAGGACGAGACAGCGGTTCAACAGTTCTTCGTCGATCTCGATGGCAGTAGTGGTCAGGAAGATCATCACCGGGCCTTCCACCCGATACTCCTGCGTGACCAGATTGCCGGTCACCGGATCTTTGCCCGTGCTGGCCATCGTCAGCTCGCCTTCGGACTGCAACAGCTTCAAGGCGTACGCCGCACGGCGCACGCCTTCTTCCTCGGCAATCGCCAGTATCTTGTGCTTGAGCTGATGTTGACCGAGGTAATACAAACTCTGTCCGGTCATCGCCGAGTAGCGCAGGCGTTCTTCCTCCGGCACGAAGGCCAGCACCGCCTCCATCAGGGCGGACTTGCCCGCAGCCGAGGTGCTTTGCACCACCACGGCCAGGGGCGTGGCCAGCTTGCGCGACACCGCCGCCAGATACCCGATCAGCTTGTTGGTGCGCTCGCCCACCACGCCGCACGCTTCGAAGTCGGCAAGGATCTGGTCCAGCAGGTTCGGGGATTGCAGGAGCGTGAGGGCAGCATCACGCTCATCGTCGCTCAACGTCACGGCGACCAGCGCCGTCGGTTCCAGCGCCTTGCGGATCTGCGCATCCTGCAGCGTTTCCAGCTGCAACAGCACGCGACCCAGATCCGCTTGCATCACGCCTTCAGCCACCCCCAGCGCGACCGCCGCCTGCGTGGCGTAGCTGGTGCGCGCCCGCGCCCCGTAGAGGTCCAGCGTGTCGACGTAAAACGCCTCGCTACGCGAGACGAGCAGATTCACCTTCAAGGTGTCGGGGCTGAGATTGCGCGACAGACCCCGCACGCGATAGCGACGCTCGCCGAGCGTCAACACCACTTCGCTGTCGGTGACGTCGGCGGCCATCGGTGACGGCACCGACGGCAGCGGTGAGGCCGGCATGGCCCGAGGCCACCCGGACGCCGGTTCCGGTAGTGCGGCCGGTGGTGCGGTTTCCGCCGCCACAGCGGCGACTAAAGAAGAGGATGTCGCCACCGGCGCCGGTTCGTGGACGATGACCGCCGGCTCGTTTTCCGGCCTTGCCGGCGGTTGGCCTTCGCCCAACCACACCGCTTTGCGGATCACCAGGCCGAGTGCCTTCGCCGCTGGCTGCACATGCAGCGCGTACGCATTGGCGTCCATGCCTTTGGGAAACTGGATGCGATAACACGCGATGCCGACGGCCATGAGCTGCTTGGCCAGCTTTTCCGCAGCGGCGTCGCCGGCGGCATCGCGGTCGTAGGCGATCAGCACGCGTTCGGTGCCGTGTTGTTGGAAGGCCGTCAAGTGATCGGCGATGAAGCCTTCCACGCCGTAGGCAGCGGTGACGTTGCGATAGCCGGCACACCAGAAGGTCATCGCATCGATCAACGCTTCGCACAGGATGATTTCGGGGCTGCTGGCCACGGCCTCGACGTTCCACAGACCGCGATGCGGTCCCGGCAGATACAGGTGCAACGGCGTGCCGGCGCGCAGATTGGGCGTGATCTTGCGGCCGTAGATTTCGGTGATGTCGCCATGCGCATCGCACACCGGGATCACCAGCGAGCCGT
>DASZCB010000327.1:0-17329 GCA_035943575.1 Rhodanobacter sp.
CGGCAGGGCACCCGGGAGCAATACATGACACGTATCGTCGTCGTCGGCAGCATCAACATGGATCTGGTCACCCAGGCCCCGCGTTTCGTCGGGCCCGGCGAGACAATCCTCGGCGAACGCTTTCTCACCGTACCCGGCGGCAAAGGCGCGAATCAGGCGGTAGCCGCAGCGCGGCTGGGTGCCGAGGTAGTGCTGGTCGGCGCGCTCGGCACCGACGCGTTCGGCCGGCAACTGCGCCAGGGCCTGGCCGCCGAAAACATCGACCTCACCCACACCGTCCAACTCGACGATTGCGCCAGCGGCACCGCCTCGATCACTGTCGCCGGCGGCGAGAACCAGATCATCGTGGTGCCCGCCGCCAACTCACGCGTCACGGCCGTACAGGTCGAACAAGCGCAGGCACTGATCGCCCGCGCCGACGCAGTGCTGGTGCAGATGGAGATCCCGCTGGAGACCGTGGAAGCCACTCTGCGCCTCGGCCACCGCCTCGGCGTGCCGGTGATCCTCAACCCCGCGCCCGCACAGAAGCTGCCCGCCGACTGGCTGAAACTCGCCCGCTACGTCACCCCGAACCAGCACGAACTGGCGATCCTGCTGGGCGCCGATCCGGATGAGGCTGACTCAAACCAGGATTTCCACGCACTGATGCAGCGCGCGCCGTGCCCCGTCGTACTCACCCGCGGCGCCGAAGGTGCGTGGTATCGCGAGCAGGGCGAACCGATCCATCAACGCGGCTTCAATGTCGATGTGATTGACAGCACCGGCGCCGGCGACACCTTCAACGCCGCGCTCGCGGTATTCCTGCATGAAGGCGTGGCCACTGCGGTGCGCAAAGCCTGCGCTGCTGCTGCGCTGTCGGTAGGCAGGCTAGGTGCACAAGGTGGCATGCCGACGTTGCTCGAAGTCGAGGCGCTGTTGGCGCGGCAACCCGGCTGATCATTTGCCGATGCAGAACGAGCCGAAGATTGCGCCGAGCAGATCGTCGCTGCTGTAGCTGCCTGTGATTTCGCCGAGCGCGTGCTGGGCCAGGCGCAGTTCCTCGGCGGCGAGTTCGCCGGCGCGTGAGCTGGCGAGTGCGTGCGCGGCCTGATCGAGATGCACGGTCACTTGCTGCAGCGCCAGCACATGCCGACGGCGCGCGCTGAAGGCGCCTTCGCCGCTACCGGCGCCGGCCAGTTGCTTGAGTTCATCGCGTAACGCGTCGAGGCCGAGGCCGGTCTTGGCCGAGGCCCACAGCCAGCGACCGTCATCGCGTCGTTCGCTGCGCGCGGCGATGCCGTCGAGATCGATCTTGTTGATCAGCAGCAGCCGTTCGACCGACACGGGCAGGCTATCGAACAGCGCGATATCGGCTTGCGCATGCGCGCTGTCGGTGACCAGCAGCGCCACGTCGGCACGTTGCAGTTCGCCGTGAGCGCGGCGCACGCCTTCGCGTTCGACTTCGTCGTCGGTCTCGCGCAGACCGGCGGTGTCGGCCAGTTCCAGTGCGATGCCGTCGAGGCTGAGGCTTTCGCGCAGTACATCGCGAGTGGTGCCGGCCGCGGCGTTGACGATGGCGCGATCGCTGCCGGCCAGTGCATTCAGCAGGCTGGATTTGCCAGCGTTGGGGCGACCGATGATTGCCACCCGCAAACCATCGTTGAGGCGCAGGCCGCGCTGCGCCTCGCGCAACAATTCGGCCAGTTCGGCGCGCACAGTTTGCAATTGCTGGCCGATTGCGGGGTCGGCGAGGAAGTCGATTTCCTCTTCGGGAAAATCGATCGCCGCTTCGATGTGCACGCGCAACGCGATCAACGCCTGCAGCAATGCCTCGACCTTACGCGAGAACACGCCTTCCATCGACCGCAGCGCGGCACGCGCGCCGGCTTGCGAACGCGCGGCGATCAGGTCGGCGACGGCTTCGGCTTGGGCCAGGTCGAGCTTGCCGTTGAGGAAGGCGCGTTCGGTGAATTCGCCGGGCCGGGCCAGCCGCGCACCGAGTTCGCAGACGCGGCGCAGCAGTGCATCGAGCAGCACCGTGCTGCCGTGGCCCTGAAGTTCCAGTACGTGTTCGCCGGTATACGAAGCTGGCGCCGGAAAATGCAGCAGTAGACCGCGATCGATCAGCTCACCGGTCGCATCGCGGAACGCGGCGAAGTGGGCGTGCCGTGGCTGCGCGGCGCGGCCGAGCAGGGTCTGTGCGATCGCCGGCACCGTCGGCCCGGACACCCGCACCACACCAACACCGGCGGCGCCGGGTGCGCTGGCGATGGCGGCGATCGTGTCGGTGATGTGCTCGGTCATGACGTAAGGACTCTAAACGAAGTCAGCCGCGACGGTTGCCCGATCGCGGCTGACTGATGTGCATCTTGAGTGGATCGGACTCAGACCGCCTTAACCACTTCCTCGCGATCGACGTGATGGGTGACCCACCACTGCTGACCCAGGCCAACCAGACCGTTGACCGCGTAGTACAGACACAAGCCAGCGGGGAAGAACGCGAACATCAACGTGAACAGCAACGGCATCACCTTCATCATCTTCGCCTGGGCCGGATCCATGCCGGCGGCGACCGGGTTGAGTCGCTGCGTACCCAGCATCACCAGCGCGTAGATGATCGGCAGGATGTACCACGGGTCAGGCGCACTCAGATCGGGAATCCACAGAAACGCCGCATGGCGCAGCTCCAGGCTGTAGCTGAGTACGAAATACAGGCCATAGAACACCGGCATGGTGATCAGCACCGGCAGGCAGCCGCCCATCGGATTGACCTTCTCCTTCTTGTACAGCTCCATGGTGGCCTGCTGCATCTTCACCTTGTCGTCGCCGTAGCGCTCTTTCAGCGCCTGGATCCGCGGTGCCAGCTTGCGCATCTTGGCGCTGGACTTGTATTGCACCGCCGTCAGCTTCCAGGTTACGCCCTTGATGAGCAGCACCAGCAAGATGATCGCCAGACCCCAGTTCTTGGTGATCGCATGGAACTGCGACAGCACCCAGTGCATCGGCACGGCGATGACCTTGAACATGCCGTAGTCGATGGTCAGGTCCAGTCCAGGCGCGACCGCGTCCAGCGTGCCCTGCACGTTCGGCCCGAGGTACAGACGCGACTGGCTGGTGAGGCTCTGGCCCGGCGCCACGCTCAAGGTGGGGCCAACCGCACGGATCAGGTAGCGCGGCTGCGCGCTGTCGGGATTGATCGTCTGCGTCGTGTATTGCTCGGTCTCGCCGGCCGGCGGAATCCACGCGGTGACGAAGTACAGCCGCAGCATCGCCGCCCAGCCACCCTTGAACTGGCTGTTGAGCTGATCCTTCTCTTTCTTGAAATCCGCGAACGGCAGCTTCTCGAACTTCTCGCCGGTGTACCAGGCCGCACCTTGGAAGCTGCGTGTCTCGGGATTGGTGTAGTTCGCCAGCCAGCCGCCTGCCTTGGGCGGCTCGACCCGCAGCAGCTGCTGGTAAGCATTGCCCTGCCATGCCTGGGCGGCACCGTTGTCGATGCGCTGGCTCACGCCGATCACGTAGCTGCCGCGCTTGAAGCTGTAGGTCTTGGTGACCTTGAGGCCGGCGGCGTCCTGCCAGGTCAGCGCGATATTCAGCTCGTTCTGGCCGTCGGCCAGCGTGTAGGCGGCCTGCGTGCTCTGGAACAGCGCCTGATGATTCGGCTGATCCTGCGGCGCGGTATCACTGCTGCTGACCAGGCCACTCTGTGCCACGAAGTAGTGCGTGTCCTCGCTGGTCAGCAGCGCGGTCGGCGGCGGATTCGGTGCCTTGTGCGTGCGCGGCGCGCTGGGATAAGCCAGCAGATCTGCATGCACCACGCTGCCGCCACGGGTATCCACGCTCAGCTGCAGCACGTCGGTGTTGATGGTGATCAGTTGCGACGGCGTCTGCCCGGCATGCGCGGCGTCGGTGACGATCGCCGCGGCTGTACCGGACGCTGCTGCGGTCGAACTCGCCGTGGACTGGATCGCTCCCGGCACGCTGCCGTCCGCGGACGGGGTTGTCGCGCTGGATGCGCTCGCTGTCGCGGCCGTCGGTGGCGGCGCGTAGTCCTTCTCCCAGGCGATGAACAGCAGGTAGGCCACAGCCATCAGGGCGAACAAGAGGAAGGTGCGCGTTTGATTCATCGCGTAGCAGATCCGGGTAACGCCACGACACGTGTCAACGCCGCGGAGACAGAAAGAGAAAGGGTCAACGCACGATTGTGGTGGTGTCGTCAGCGCGCTTCAATGGTTCGGATGTCCCGGGCCGGTTTGCCAGCAGCTTTTTCCACAACCCATCGATCTCGGCCAGCAATTGCGAACCGGGCACACCAGCCGCCTGTTCGCGCGCCATCACCATCAAGTCCACGGGGGGTAGCTGGTGACGCACGCGTCGGAACGATTCGCGCAGCAGCCGTTTGATCCGGTTGCGCTCGACCGCACGCTTGGAGACGCGCTTGGAAATCGCCAGTCCGAGCCGGGCATGGCCCAGTTCGTTGTCGCGATAACGCATATGAAAACAGCGGCCGCCTGCGCGTCCGCTGCTTGTCCGCAAGGCGGCAAAGTCACCCGGCCGACGTAACCGCGCTTCGCGCGGCAGCCCGGCGGTGGACATGACTCTTGCGCCGATTACGGGATCAGGCGCTTGCGGCCCTTGGCGCGACGTGCATTCAGGATCTTGCGACCGTCGGCGGTGGCCATGCGGGCACGGAAACCGTGCGTACGAGCGCGCTTGAGCTTGCTGGGCTGGAAGGTCCGCTTCATGGCTTACTCCGAAGGGAATGTGGATAAAAAGGTTGGAAAGTATGTCGGGTATTCGCCATGGCTGTCAAATGGCGTCTGACCACAACCTTGTGGATACCTGTGTGGATATCTCGTCGGCGGCAGCGCGAGGGCTGCTGCTAGACTAGTCCATCCCCCGCGCGCAAGCGCCCGAAACTGTGGCTGATTTTATTCATGAGTGATCTGTGGCGGCGCTGCCTTGAGCGCCTCGAAGGCGATTTGAGCGCCGAAGACCTGCATACCTGGCTGATGCCGTTGCAGGCGCGCGACGATGCCGACGGCCTGCAGCTGTTCGCACCCAATTCCTACACGCTGGATACCGTGCGCGAGCGCTATCTGGCGCAGATCGAGACGGTACTGCAGCAACTGAACGGCAAAGTCTGGCCAGTGCGGTTGGAAGTCGGCTCCAATTCGGCGCGACCGGTGGCAGCGGTCAAGCCAGCTGCCGCGCCGACCGCCCCCCGGGTCGCCATCACGCCGGCCGTTGCCTTTGCACACAATCTGGACCCGCACTACACCTTCGAGACCTTCGTCGAAGGCAAATCGAACCAGTTGGGCAAGGCCGCCGCCATGCAGGTGGCGACGAACCCCGGCCGCGCCTACAACCCGCTGCTGCTGTACGGCGGCACCGGGCTGGGCAAGACCCATCTGATGCACGCCGCCGGCAACCTGATGCGTGAGCGCAATCCGGACTTCAAGGTGATGTATCTGCGCTCGGAGCAATTCGTCGGGTCGATGATCGAGGCGCTGCGCGCCAAGAGCATGGACCAGTTCAAGCAGCGCTTCCGCTCGGTCGATGCGCTGCTGATCGACGACATCCAGTTCTTCGCCGGCAAGGACACCACGCAGGAAGAATTCTTCCATACTTTCAATGCTTTGTTCGAATCCAAGCAGCAGATCATCCTGACCTGCGACCGTTATCCGAAGGAAGTGGATAAGCTGGAACCGCGTCTGAAATCACGCCTGGGCTGGGGCCTCTCGGTGGCGATCGAACCGCCGGATTTTGAGACGCGGGCGGCGATCCTGTTGGCCAAGGCGCACGAGAAGGGCGTGGCGGTGGACGAGAACGTGGCGATGCTGCTGGCCAAGCGCATCCGCTCCAACGTGCGCGACCTTGAGGGCGCGTTGAACACGCTGGCGGCCCGCGCGAACTTCTACGGCAAGCCGATCACCACCGATTTTGCCGAGGAAACGCTGCGCGACCTGCTGGCCACACATGCGCAGGCGATCACCATCCCGAACATCCAGAAGATCACCGCCGAATACTTCAACGTGCGATTGCAGGATCTGCTGTCCAAGCGCCGTGTGCGCTCGCTGGCAAGGCCGCGTCAGATCGCGATGACCTTGTCCAAGGAACTGACCGAACACAGCCTGCCGGAAATCGGCG
Source organism: Rhodanobacter sp. (assembly GCA_035943575.1). Lineage (GTDB taxonomy): Bacteria > Pseudomonadota > Gammaproteobacteria > Xanthomonadales > Rhodanobacteraceae > Rhodanobacter. Next base: position 6,130 of record DASZCB010000327.1, read on the forward strand.
AGGCGTTCGGTGGCCGCGACCACACGACCGTGATGCACGCCTGCAAGACGATCCGCAAGTTTGTCGAAACCGATGCGCGGATGCGCCAGGACTGGGAACAATTGATACGCACGTTGACCGGCTGAGCGCTCAGACAGGCAATGCGCAAAGATTATGGATAAGCAGGGGCTCAAGCTGTGGATAATGGGGGGATGGATTGGCGTTCGAAGTTATCCACAAATCGTCCACCGCCAGCCAGCCGCGCCAAACACAGCCTGAAAAGCGTTCAAGCTTTTGATTTTTATGTGGAAAACAAGATATAAAAGTTGTCCACAGCGCCTACAACAACTACTAAACTTCTTTTAAAGACAGAACAGCAGGTATAGGGGAAGCATCGCCATGCAATTCAGCATCCAACGAGAAGCTCTGCTCAAGCCGCTGCAGCAGGTGGTTGGCGTGGTTGAACGTCGCCAGACGCTGCCGGTACTGGCCAACCTGCTGGTCAAGGTAGGCGACGGAAAACTGTCATTGACCGGTACCGATTTGGAAGTGGAAATGGTCGCCACTGCCGCAGCCGAAAAGCTGACGGATGGTGAGATCACCATTCCGGCGCGCAAACTATTCGACATCGTGCGGGCGTTGCCTGACGGCGCGCGGATCGAGCTCAAGCGCAATGGCGATCGCGTGGCGCTCAACGCCGGCCGTAGCCGTTTTACGCTGACAACCCTGCCTGCCAGCGAATTTCCCACGGTCGACGAAATCGAGCTGGTGGAAAAGGTCAGCCTGCCCGAAGAGGTTTTGCGTGACCTGATGGAACGCACCTCGTTCGCGATGGCGAACCAGGACGTGCGTTACTACTTGAACGGCATGCTGCTGGATCTGCAGGAACACACGCTGCGCTGCGTGGCTACCGACGGCCACCGTTTGGCGATGAAGGAAACCGAGCTGCAGAGTTCAGTCAGTACTCGCCGGCAGATCATCATCCCGCGCAAGGGCGTGAACGAACTGGTCGGCTTGCTGGAAACCGGCGATGGCCAGGTCGAACTGGAATTCGGGCGCAATCACCTGCGCGTGCGCCGTGGTGATGTGGTGTTCACGTCCAAGCTGATCGACGGCCGTTTCCCGGATTATGAGGCGGTGATTCCGCTCGGCGCCGACAAGACCGCCACGCTGGATCGCGAAGTACTGCGCGGTGCGCTGCAGCGCGCGGCGATTCTGTCAAACGAGAAATACCGCGGCGTACGGCTGGAACTGTCGCCGGGCAAGCTGCGCATCGTGGCGCACAACCCGGAACAGGAGGAGGCCGTCGAGGAAGTCGAGGCCGAGACCCATGTTTCGGATCTGGCGGTGGGTTTCAACGTGGGTTACCTGCTCGACGCCCTGGCTGCCCTGCGTGGCGACAAGGCACGACTGAGCTTGCGCGACGCGCAGTCCAGCTGCCTAGTGCAGGAACACGACAACGAGCATGCCCGTCACGTGATCATGCCGTTGCGGCTCTGACGCGCAGCCCATGGGTTTCACCGTGTGCGAAAGACACAGGCAACGCCGGGGTTCCCTTCAGGGACTCCGGCGTTGCTGTTTGTGGGCGCCTGTCGCATGAGGCTAGAACAACTGCGCATGCGCGGCTTGCGCTGCCTGACGGACATCGGTATCGCGCTGGATCCGGGAATCAATGTTTTCGTGGGCGCGAACGGCGCTGGCAAGACCAGCGTGCTGGAAGCGGTATTCCTGCTGTCGCACGCACGCTCGTTTCGCAGCGGTGCGAAAGAAGCACTGTTGCAGCGGGGCACCACTCAACTGTCAATTTTCGCCGAATTGCGCCACCTGAATGAAAGAACCTGCCGGCTGGGCCTCGGTCGTGATGGCTCACGCTGGGAGGCGAAAGTGGATGGTGCGAACGTGGCGATCGGGCAGCTGGTGCGCGAATGCGCGGTGGTCTGCTTCGAACCCGGTTCACATGCGCTGATCGCCGGTGCGGCGGAAGAGCGGCGGCGTTACCTCGACTGGGGTGTGTTCCACGTGGAACACGATTTTCTGTCCAGCTGGCGCCGCTATCAACGCGCGCTGAAACAACGCAACAGCTTGCTGCGCGCTGCATCGACCGCTGCGGATGAGCTATTTGCATCATGGGAGGTGGAGCTGGCGCAGACTGCCCATCAACTTGACCGGCAACGTAGCGCCTATCTGGATCTCTTGCGTCCGAAGCTGCTGGCCAGCATGGCTGGCGTGCTGCCGGAACTCGGTACGCCGGAGTTGCGCTATCGTCGCGGCTGGTCGGACGAGCAGGATCTCGCCCGGCAACTGCGCGAGCAACGGGGCAGGGATTTGGCCCGCGGGCACACCACGCTGGGAGCACATCGAGCCGACTGGTCGATCGCATTCGAACATGCGCCGCTACGCGAGCATCTTTCCCGAGGCCAGGAAAAACTCACCGCGCTGGCGTGCATGTTGGCGCAGGCCGAGCTATACGCCGAACATCGAGGCGAATGGCCGATTGTGTGTCTCGACGACCTCGCCTCCGAACTCGATCAGGCGCACCAGTCCGCCGTGGTGGCGCAGCTGACCGCCGCGAACGCGCAGGTGTTGCTGACCGGCACCGAGCTGCCGCAAGCCTTGCAGCCGCTTCCGGCACGCGTGTTCCACGTGGAACAAGGCCAGCTGACGCGCCTGCTATAATCGGAAGGTTGCATCTCCCCAAGATTGCATAACCCTTGTCCGGCCTTTCACGGCGCCGTGTCGGGCGGGTCGCTGGCGCCAGGAAACGGTCAACGCATGAACGAATCCACGAACGAATCGCACTACGACTCCAGCAACATCAAGGTGCTGAAAGGCCTTGAAGCGGTGCGCAAGCGCCCCGGCATGTACATCGGTGATACCGATGACGGCACCGGTCTGCACCACATGGTGTTCGAGGTCGTCGACAACGCGATCGATGAGGCACTGGCCGGCTATTGCGACACGGTGATCGTCACCATCCTCGAAGATGGTTCGGTCAGCGTCAGCGACAACGGCCGCGGCATCCCGGTGGACATCCACCCGGAAGAGGGCCGTTCTGCCGCCGAGGTAGTGATGACCGTGCTGCACGCGGGCGGCAAGTTCGACGCCAACTCGTACAAGGTCTCCGGTGGCCTGCATGGTGTGGGCGTTTCGGTGGTGAACGCGCTCAGCGACCACCTGTGGCTGACGATCTACAGCGGCGGCCAGGAACACCAGCAGGAATACTCGTTGGGCGAGCCGCTGTATCCGCTCAAGGTGGTCGGTCCGTCGAGCAAGCGCGGCACCCTGGTGCGCTTCCTGCCCAGCCCGGCCACATTCACCACCAACATCGAATTCCACTACGACATCCTGGCCAAACGCCTACGCGAGCTGGCCTTCCTCAATTCGGGCGTCACCATCGATCTGTACGACGAACGTGGTGAAGGCCGCCACGATACGTTTGCCTACGAAGGCGGCATTCGCTCGTTCGTGCAGCATCTGGCCCAGCTGAAGACCGCCCTGCATCCGAACGTGATCAGCCTGACCGCTGAGCAGGACGGCATCACGGTGGAAGTGGCGATGCAGTGGACCGACTCCTACCAGGAGTCGATGTACTGCTTCACCAACAACATCCCGCAGCGCGACGGCGGTACCCATCTCACCGGTTTCCGCGCCGCGCTGACCCGCTCGCTGCAGAGCTATATCGAGAAATCCGGGCTGGCCAAGAACGCCAAGGTCGCCTTGTCCGGCGACGATATGCGTGAAGGCATGATCGCCGTGCTGTCGGTCAAGGTGCCCGATCCGAAGTTCTCCTCGCAGACCAAGGACAAGCTGGTCTCGTCCGAGGTCAAGACGGTGGTCGAGCAGGTCGTCAACGAGAAGCTCGGCGAGTTCCTGCTGGAGCATCCGAACGAGGCCAAGGCGATCGCCTCCAAGGTGGTTGACGCCGCGCGTGCCCGTGAAGCTGCGCGCAAGGCACGCGAGATGACCCGCCGCAAGGGCGCACTGGACATCGCCGGCCTGCCCGGCAAGCTGGCCGACTGCCAGGAGAAGGATCCCGCACTGTGCGAACTGTTCCTGGTCGAGGGTGATTCCGCCGGTGGATCGGCCAAACAGGGACGCAACCGCAAGACCCAGGCCGTACTGCCGCTGAAGGGCAAGATCCTCAACGTCGAGAAGGCGCGCTTCGACCGCATGCTGGCCTCGGCCGAGGTCGGCACGCTGATCACCGCGCTCGGCACCGGCATCGGCAAGGACGAGTACAACCCGGACAAGCTGCGCTACCACCGCATCATCCTGATGACCGATGCCGACGTCGACGGCTCGCATATCCGCACCCTGTTGCTGACGTTCTTCTATCGGCAGATGCCGGAGCTGATCGAGCGCGGTCACATCTACATCGGCCTGCCGCCGCTGTACAAGGTGAAGCAGGGCAAGCAGGAGCTGTACATCAAAGACGACACCGCGCTGAACGACTACCTGATTTCCAGCGCGGTCGACAACGCGGCGCTGACCTACAGCCCGGATGCTCCGCCGATCACCGGCGAGGCGCTGGAAAAGCTGCTGCGCAGCTACCAGCACGCGTTGGATCAGATCGCCAAGTTGTCGCATCGCTTCGATGCTGTGGTGTTGAACTCGTTGCTCGAACATACCCCGCTCGAGCCAGCGGTATGGGCCGATCCGGCGGTCATGCAGGCGTGGCTGAATGCGGCCACCCAGCGACTTGCCGCCAGCGGCCTGGGCAAGCCACACTACAAGATGCTCCTGCGCCCGGCGAGCGGCGAGCAGCCCGCGGCGATTGAGGTGGTGAAGGAACAGCACGGACTCAGCCACACCTGGTTCCTGCCGCAGCCATTCTTCAGCAGCAACGAGTTCCGCCAGATCCTGGCGATCAGCCAGCAGATCGCCGGCATGATCCAGCCCGATGCGGTGGTGCGTCGGGGCAATGCCTCGCGCGGCGTGCTGAGTTTTGTCGAAGCGCGCAACTGGTTGCTGGAGGAGGCCAAGAAGGGCCGCAGCATCCAGCGCTTCAAGGGTCTCGGCGAAATGAACCCGGAGCAGCTGTGGGATACCACAGTGAATCCGGAAACCCGCCGCATGCTGCAGGTGGGGGTCGAGGATGCGATCGCCGCCGACCAGATGTTCTCCATGCTGATGGGCGAGGCGGTCGAGCCACGTCGCGATTTCATCGAGGCAAACGCGCTGAAGGTCGCCAATCTGGACGTCTGAGCCGATCCCGCGGCAGCTGGCTGCATACGGCAAGTCCGGTCGGTTGCGGCAAGCTGCGATCGTTCCGGAGCGCGATGCAGCCAGGTGGTTCTGTCGCGCGCACTGCATGAATGGCCAAACGGGCGGCGCCAATAACCGCGTCTCCCGGCAGTGAAACTGCAAGTAATTGTTTTTTAACAATCTTTTATGCGGCAGTGCGACTTGTTATCACTTGCCGGCTCGGGTTACGCTCCGCGATCCCCCGCGTGATTCCCCACGCGCAGACAGACATGAGGATCACCATGAAGCATGCCCGAGGGTTAACCATGCTGGCGAGCGCAGCCTTGCTGCTCACTGTGGCCAGCAGCCCGGCGCTGGCGCGCGGCACCGATGCCGCCAAGCCCAAGCAGGAAGTGCAGTATCCGAACGCGACCAGGACCGAGCCGAAGAGCGACCTGACCAGCGAGAAGGATCAGAAAAACCTCAATGAAGGTCTGGATGCCATCAACACGGGCAACAAGGAGAAAGCTCAACAGCTCCTTCAGCCCATCGCCGATGGAGGCAGCAAGAGCAAGTACGCTCAGGCACTCGCGCTGCAAGGCCTGGCCAACATGAAATACAACGACGGCGACATCAAGGGCGCGATCGGGCTGTTGCAGCGTTCGCTGGCGCTCGGTGTGATGCCGAACGACACCTACTTTCAGCTCGAGTACGAGCTGGCGCAGTTCCAGATGGCCGATCAGCAATATCAGCCCGCGCTGGATACGCTCGCCAAATGGCGCGCCGAAGGCAAGAAGGAAACGGCTGCTTCGTACGGACTTGAAGGCACCGCCGACTACCAGCTTGGCAAGTATCCCGAGGCGATCGCCGCGATCAACAAGGCCAAGTCGCTGACCGACAAGCCGGAGGCCAGCTGGAACCAGATCCTGATGGCCAGCTATGCCGAATCCGGCCAGAACGACAAAGCCGCCACGCTGGCCCAGCAGCAACTCACCACCAACCCGGACGATCCGAACGCACTCAACAACGCTGCCGCGATCCTGACGCAGGCGCACAAGTATCCGGAAGCGATCCAGCTGATGGAGAAAGGTCGCGCCAGCGGCGCGTTCAAGAGCGAAGCGAATTACGTGAACCTGGCCAAGTTGTACCTGGTCAGCGGGCAGGAGGGCAGTTCCGATCCTGCGCCGAACGCGAGCAAGGCCGCTCAGGTGCTCCAGGACGGCATGGCCAAGGGTGTGGTCAAACCCAGCGCCGACACTTACGTGTTGCTCGGCCAGTCTGACGAGTTGGCCAACAACACCGCTGCGGCGCTCGATGCCTACAACAAGGCCTTGCCGATGGCCAACGATGGAGAGGCTGCACTGCACGCGGGTCGACTGCTGCTGGGCGAGAACAAGTACAGCCAGGCCAAGGGTCTGATCCAGCAAAGCCTGGACAAGGGCGTGAAGAAAAAAGGCGTCGCCTACATGCTATTGGCCGAGAGCGAGCGTGGCCTGAAAAACAAGCCCGCCGCGATCGCCGCGATGAAGCAGGCTGCGCAGCAACCGGAGACGGCCGAGAAGGCCAAGGCATGGCTGCAAAAGGCGGGCGCTGACTGATCAGAGCCAAAGCAACGGCAATCGGCGGAACAGATGGACGTCCATCTATTTGCCCCGCCGGTGCTATACAAATGCCATGTGCTGTTGTACCGTTGAAAATCTTTCCCTGCGTCTCCCCAGCGGCGAGTTCCGTCCAGATAACAGACGGTTTCAGGTTACGCCCTGCGGCAACGTTCTCTTCCGATTGATCAGCTCCAGATAGTGACAGATGGCCTCAAGTAACGAAGAAATCGGGCGCGAGCCGTTTAGTTGGAAGCGCACCTGGGCACTTGCCGTGGCCATCGGGCTGCATGCATTTGCGTTTCTGTTGATCGTGGCGCCGATGGCGCCGCCAAATCAGAAGCACGCCGAAAAGGACAAAATTGTCCAGGTGAACTTCATCGAGCCGCCGCCGCCGCCGCCGCCGCCACCGCCGCCGCCGCCGGAGCCGCCGAAGCAGCCGCCGCCGAAGATCATTCAGCAGGTCAAGCCGCCACCGACTCCGCCGCCACCGACCCCGCCGCCGCCGGTGGAAGAAGTGTCGCAGAATGCGGTACAGGCACCGCCACCGGCACCGCCAGCACCACCGGCGCCGCCAGCGGATATCACGGCCAGTTCGGATCTCAGCTACAACAATCGCATCACGCCTAAGTATCCGCCGCAGGCGATACGGCAACGGCATGAGGGCACGGTTATCCTGATGATCCTGGTGGGTGTGGATGGTTCGCCGAAGGACATCAAGGTGGACAAGTCCAGCGGTTACAATGAACTCGATCGCGCGGCTATCGATACCGCACGTCGCTGGAAGTTCAATCCGACCGTTCGGAATGGTCAAAAAGTTGAAGGGTACGCACGCGTTCCGGTCAACTTCAATCTCAATCAGCTGTAATCAGCGACACTCGATTACAGTTACTGTTCACGCTTGACTTCCCTAGGGTAGCGTTATGTTTCTACAGACTCCTGAAATGACCGGCAACACCAACGCTGAAGCCATGAAAGCGATGGGCTTCAGTCACCTGGTTCAGAATTTTGATCCACTCGGCTGGGTCGTGTTCGTCACGCTCGTCGTGATGTCGTTCATGTCCTGGTACTTCATCGTCGCCAACGCCATTCGCAACGCAATGGTCCGTGGCCGCGCCGACAAGGTCATTGACGGCTTCTGGGGCAATGGCTCCACCCAGGATGCGATCCGCGAACTGGAAGCGCAGCCCAAGGGCGAACCGTTCTCCAAGATCGCGCTGGACGCCGCCTCGGCGGTAGCCCATCACCAGCAGACCACCACCGGCACCACCGGTCGTCTGGCGGAGTCGCTGAGCCGCTCGGAATTCATCGACCGTGCCCTGCGTCAGGCCGTGTCACGCGAGAGCCTGCGCCTGGAAGGCGGCATGACCCTGCTCGCCACCGTCGGTTCGGCTGCACCGTTCGTCGGTCTGCTCGGTACCGTGTGGGGCATCTACCATGCCCTGATCGGCATCGCTGCCACCGGCAACGCATCGATGAACGCCGTGGCCGGCCCGGTCGGTGAGGCGCTGATCATGACCGCGTTCGGTCTGTTCACCGCGATTCCCGCGGTGCTCGCGTTCAACTTCTTCAACCGTTCGAATCGCCTGACCTACGCCCGGTTCGACGAATTCGCGCATGACCTGCACGACTTCTTCGCCACGGGTTCGCGCGTCGAAGGCCAGAAGTGAGGGATTGACCCATGGCAATGAGTACTGGGGGTAATTCCGGTGGACCGATGTCGGAAATCAATGTCACGCCGCTGGTCGACGTGATGTTGGTTCTGCTGATCATCTTCATGATCACCGCACCGCTGATGTCGCACTCCATCACGATCCAGTTGCCCGCCGCCAATCCCAAGACCAAGGACGAGGAGATGCCGGTGCCGCCGCTGGATCTGGCAGTCAAGGCGGATGGCAGCTTGTACCTCAATGACCATGAGGTTACCGACGCCGAGTTGCGCGCACAGTTTGCAGTGGATGCGCAGAAGTCGCCGCAGCCCGAACTGCAGATTCGCGCGGACAAGACAACCGAGTTCAAGATCGTGAAAAAGGTCATTAGTGATGCGAAGGATTCGGGCATGGTGCATGTCGGCTTCATGACCACTGACGCACCGAAGGGGTGATCTGAGATGGCATTCACAACCAATACCAGTGGACCGATGTCCGAAATCAATGTCACGCCGCTAGTCGACGTGATGTTGGTGCTGCTGATCATCTTCATGATCACGGCGCCCGTGCTGGCGCACGACATCAAGGTTGATCTGCCCCAGCCGAATCCGAACGTCGTCAATCCGCCGACACCGCTGGATCCGATCAAGCTCAAGATCGACCCTAGCGGGGCGTTCTACTGGAACGACACGCCGGTCGACGAGTTGGGCCTGAAAGCGCAGCTCGCGGTGATCGCCCAGCAGAGCAACCAGCCGGAAATCCAGATCTCTGCCGATGACGCCGTGGCCTACCAGTACGTGGCCTCCGTACTGGCTGACGCGAAGAGCTACAACCTGGTCAAGATCGGTTTCAATGAATCGAACTGATCCCGCCTTGCACTGACCGCAAAAACCCCCGCCATGTGCGGGGGTTTTTGTTGGTGGCGATGGAAGCCCTCTACCGCGATCAGCGCAGAATCTGCAGATAGTTGCGCACGGTCGTGGCCAGTCCTTCGTACAGCGCCTCACCGATCAGCGCGTGACCGATCGACACTTCGGCCAGACCGGGAATCGCCGCCTTGAACGTGCCCAGGTTGGTCTGGCTGAGATCGTGCCCGGCGTTCACCGCCAGACCGGCCTGCTGCGCGCGCCGCGCGGTGTCGGCGCAAGCGGCCAGCGCCGCTGCGGGCTGGCCGTCGGCGAACGCCTGCGCATAAGGTCCGGTATAGATCTCGATCCGCTGCACGCCGATCACCGCCGCGAGGTCGAAGTCCTGGCTGCCGGCATCGACGAACAGGCTGACCCGGCAGCCGAGATCGCACAACTCTCCGACCAGGGGACGCAGTTGCGCGATGTCTCGGCGCAGGTCGAAACCGTGATCAGAGGTAATCTGACCGTCGCCGTCGGGTACCAGGGTCACCTGGGTCGGACGGACTTCACGCGCCAGAGCAAGCAGCCCAGGATAGTCGCCGCGGGCGCCGGCAAACGGATTGCCTTCGATGTTGTATTCCACCCGGCCACGCAGCATGGCAGACAGTGCGCGCACGTCGCCCGGCCGTATATGCCGCTGGTCTGGTCGCGGGTGCACGGTGATGCCGCCGCAGCCTGACTCGATGCAGGTCTGTGCCGCAACACAGATATCCGGTTCGCCTCCACCGCGCGAGTTGCGCAGTACGGCGATCTTGTTGAGGTTGACGCTGAGCAGGGTCATGAGGGCAAGCGATCTCTGGCAGTGAAGGCCATTGGTACGGAAACAGCGACATCAAAGTTGAAGAAGCGATGGCCGGAAACAGTGCGCCGATCAGTCGCCGCTGGCAAGCATGCCCAGCGGTGGAAGCAGGCGAATCCGGCGTGCGTCGCCGCGCCAAGCCAAGGCCGCCACCAGCGTGGGATCGACGACCAGTCGTTGCAATTGCCAGGCATCGACAGCATCACCTTCAAGCCGCTGTAGGAACAGCCGGTCGGTCGTGCTGGCAATACTGAGGCGATCGAGGCCGAAGGCAAGGCCGCGTCCCAGTGCTTTCAGCACCGCCTCCTTGGCCGTCCACAGTTCCAGAAAGGCCTCATCGCGAGCGGCTACCGGAAGCGCCGTCAAGGCCGCTGTCTCGTCGACACTGAAATATCGCTCGGCGATTTCCAGCGCGCGTGGCCGTGCGCGCCGTCGTTCCAGATCGATTCCCGGCGTAATCTGCCGGCCGATCGCGATCAAGGCGTGCTCGCCACTGTGCGACCAGTTGAAACCGAGCGACGGGTCGTGCGCGTCGGCGAGCGCCGGTCGGCCGTACTCGCCATTGATCAGCACGACGCGATCGGCGTCTATGTCGAGATAGGCGCCGAGTACCCTGCGCAGCGGTCCTCGTCCGTGCTGCGGCCGGTAGTCCAGCTGCCAAACATGAATCTCGTCATCGCGCAGATGCTCTGCTACGTTGGCAAGCGTCTGTGCGTGCGTGGCAATCATCCGTGCATGGTGCCGTTGCTCGTGCCCGTGCACAAGCGCGTTGGTCACGCACCGGCATAATCTGCTGCGGGCCGGCAGCGGATTCATCCGTACGGCTAGGGAGAAGCTGCTTGATCCAGGGTTGGCTGTTGCTGCTGGTGTCGCTGCTGTATGTCGGCCTGCTGTTCGTGGTGGCCTACGCGGGCGATCGCCGGCCGTTGTATCCGCGTCAGCCGCGCCTGCGGCCGATCGTTTACAGCCTGGCGCTGGCGGTGTATTGCTCGTCGTGGACGTTCTACGGCGCGGTCGGCACGGCCGCGCGAGACGGGCTGGCGTATCTGCCGATCTACCTCGGCCCGATCCTGCTGTACGTAT
>DASZCB010000328.1:0-2591 GCA_035943575.1 Rhodanobacter sp.
TTCATGGATATGTCCCAGGTGGATGTGACGGATGCTCTGCATGGCGCCTTCACGCGTCCGGCCGGCTCGCGAGCGATTCAGTGGCCATCTGAATGAAGTAATCGATGGCCCGTGTCGTGCGTTTGCGGTCGCCGCTGCTCATGAGTTCGATAAACAAGCCGTCGAACACGGCCGTGCACAACGTCGCCAGGGCAGGGGTGCGCCCTGACGGAGACAATGCCTCCAGCGCAAGATCAAGCCAGTTGACGGTGTTGCGTTCCAGGTATTGCGCGTATGTGTCCGGATTTTGAATGGCCAGGATCTGCAGCTCGTACAGCAGTTTCAGATACGAATAGTTTTCGTCGGCGATCGCCCAGTTCCAGAACTGCTTGAGCGGTGGCTTCGCACGCCTGTCCGACGATGGCTTGCCCAGCAACTGGGCAAAGGATTTCCGTACGTGCGTTTGCATCGCCTCAAGTACTTCGGTGAGCAGGCCTTCCTTCGATCCGAAGTGGTAGATCAGCAGGCGGGCGCTGGTTCCGGTTCCTGCGGCGAGTGGGCGCAGCGACAGATCGGCCAGACCGTTTTCAAGCAGATAGGCGATCAACGATTCGGTGAGTTCGTCTTTTCGAGCATTCATGTAACGAACGCTACATGTAACGTTCGTTACATGTCAAGAATGACCAGTCGTGTCCACGATCAAAACGGGGCAGGTTGAGTCCTGGTGGTATCGACCGCGCCCATAAGTCAGCCTGACGTCGTTGTTGCTTGCGATCGCCTGCTGTACAACATGCGATCCGATCGCGCTGCCGATCCAAGTTGCCACAACCAAACAGGTTTCCATGTCCCAGCCTCTTGTCGATCCCTGGTTGTATTCCATAGTTCTGCTGCTGGGCCTGCTGATCTGCGTGCAGGCAGGCTTTGTGCTTGGCCGGCGCTACGGCGTCAAAGGCGATGCCAACACGCTGAGCGGGGCGGTGTTCGGCTTGCTGGGGCTGCTGCTGGCGTTTTCGTTTTCCGGGGCGGCAGGCCGATTCGAGCATCGGCGTGAGTTGATCACGCAGGAGGCCAACGCCATCGGCACGGCCTACCTGCGCATCGACCTGCTGCCAACGGCAGCGCAAATGCCGCTGCGCGAGGTGATGCGTAGGTAAGTGCAACAGCGATTGGATACCTACCAGGCAACGACGGGTTCCGCGGCCGCAGCCAGGGCGTGGGCCGACAGCGCGGCCAGCCAGCAGCAGATCTGGACGCAGGCCACCACGGCGGCGCAGGCCACGGGCAACACGGCCACGCTGAGTCTGGTGGCGTCTGCGCTCAACGAGATGTTCGATATCACCACCACACGATTGGCGGCCACGCGTGACCACCCGCCCGCGGTGATCGATCTGATGCTTTTTCTGCTCGCGCTAATGTCGGCCCTCTTGGCTGGCTATGGCATGGCGGAGGGCGACCGGGTGCCCTGGCTGCAGGTTATGGTGTTCGCGGTGGCGCTGACGGTGACCGTGTTCGTCATCCGTGATCTCGAATATCCGCGCCAGGGTCTGATCCGGGTGGATGCCGCCGATCAGCTGCTCATCGAGACGCTGCAGGGCATGGCACCGACTCACGAAATGTCTTTGAAGTAGTTTTGACCGATCGGCAGACACGTGCCTATCACCGCTATACGCAACTGGGGAGATATTCCATTGGCTGATGATCCGATTGGCGGCGCCAGGCCGCCAGCGCTACCCGCCGCCGCGCGACCGCTTCTGCCCGGCGGCTATTACGCATTCGGTTGCGCCTCGTTCGTTCCGTTGCTGGGCATCTTCGTCGGCGTCATTGCCATCGCCATTGGTCTCACATCGCGGAAGAAGGGCGGCAAGGCGCTGGCCCTGATGGGGGCGGGTGGCATCGCATTCAGCGTGCTCCTGTATGGCAGCCTGTTCTATTTCGGTTTCGTGCAGCGGGGCGGTGTTTACGACGGACTGCGTGCGCAGATGGCGCAGTCCACGATCGACACGCTGGTGCCGCAGATCGAGTTCTACCGGCTGCAGCACGGCACGTATCCGGCGTCACTGGATGCACTGCGCAAGGAAGCAACGGGGCAGAGCATGCTGATGACCTTCGACCCATCCTCGATCATCCCGCGTCCGTTCTATTACGAACGGGTTGGTGATGATCACTACTATCTGAGCGGCGTCGGACCCGATGGCAAGGCGTTCACCGCCGACGACCTGATACCCGCTGTGGATACCTCGACCGGTGGCCGGATCGGTTTGCTCAAGCAACGGCTATAGAATATGCAGACACGGATGTTTGCGTGATATCGGATGCGAATTTTTATTTTCGTCAAAACGTTTTCGCATTCAGCAAATTTACTTGCTGGCCGCCACGAAGGAATAGAGTGCCATGGCACGACCTCGACCAAAGTTGTCCGTCCCTGGTGCCAAGCCGGGAGGCGCGTTGCGCGCGCTGCGCACCGCGCGTGGCTGGACGCTAGCCGAAGTGGCACACCGTACTGGGCTGCCAATATCTTCACTGTCGAAAATCGAGAACGATCGCATGTCGCTGAGCTACGACAAGCTCACCCGGCTGTGCGCCGGGATGGAGATCGACATTGCTGAATTGTT
>DASZCB010000329.1:0-4510 GCA_035943575.1 Rhodanobacter sp.
AGCGGAATCCAGTCCGGCAGCGGAAAAGCATCGGTCACTTCGGCCGAACGCTGGCTGCGCTCGCGCCATACCAGCTCGCCGGCGTAGAACGTCACGATGATGTACAGCAGCCAGTGGAAGCTGTTCTGCACCTGTTCCAGCACCGTATGAGTCACCGGATAGACCGCGGTGCCGTAAATCTGTCCGGACAGCGCCAGCGAGAAGAACAGGTTGACTAGCGCAAACACCAGCATGATCAGAAACGGCACGCCATGCAGCACGCTGGCGGTATCGAACGCAAACAGTTTGCAGAGTTGCACGAGCTTCGCGCGCAGGTCGCTGCCCAATTGAACCCTGGGCAAGGTCAGCGTAGCGCTGGCATCGCTCGGACGTAGGGTGGGCGGCTCGATCCGGGGCTTGCGCCGTGCAACACGCAGGCCTTCGCGATTGGCGCGAAACAGTGCAAACGATGCGCCGAACAGCACCGCGCTGATCGCCGCCCACAGCAAACGATTGGCCAGCAACTCGCCGCTCAACGAAGGCAGCTGATGATTGAACTGGTCGGATGACCAGTAGCGGGTGACGACACCCAGCGTGCGCCCGCCAAACGGATCGAGCAGCGTGGCAGTGAAGAGGTTGTTCACGTCCCGCGTCAGCAGACCGGAGATGGAGAGCAGCACGATGAAGCCGATCACGCCGATATAGGTGGCCAGCAGCGAGCGCGTGGCGGTGGCGAGCAGGAACAACAGGGCGGCAATGAACAGCATGTCCGGCAGCACGATTACGCCGAACGCCCAGGCATAGCCATGCCAATCGGCCGGTCCCAACCGGGCCGGATCGATCCACGGCATCATGCCGCCAACCGCGATGCCGAGCGCGCAGATCAGCATCACTACGAGAGCGGCCAGGTAACTGGCGGTAAAACGACCGCCGAGATAGGCGCCGCGGCCGATTGGCGTGGTGAAGATCAGTTCCGAGGTGCGGTGGTCGAAATCGCGCAGTGCAGCTCCGGCGACGAAGATCGCCACAAACAACATACTGAATACGGTGAGCTGGTTGATCAGCCGTGCGATCACCATCGGTGCGTTGCGCAGCACGTTGCCGCTGGCGCCGGCGATCATCACCGCATCGGTGCTGGTCAGCGCGAAAGCGATCAGCCCGAACGCGACGGCAATGATCCAGAACAGCGGTGCCTTCAGCTGCTGACGCAATTCAAAGTGGAGTATCTCGAAGAACATCGTGTTTCCGTCCCTGTATTGGAAGGCTGCCGCGACAGCGGCGGGGCGTCAGGCGGCCTTGGCGGTGGCCTGCGCGCGCAGGCGGCCGAAGTAGACGTCTTCCAGATCGGGCGTGGCGGGTTCGAAGCCTTCTTCGGGTTTGTTGTCGGCCAGCACGTGCAACAGGGTGCGGCCGCCGGCAAGGCGGGTGGAAAGAATGTTCATGCGGGCGCGGTAGCCGTCGAGTTCGACCTTGTCGATCGTGCGGCGCCATACCCGGCCATCGAGGCTGCGGATGGCCTCCAGCGGCTCGCCGGTGAGCAGCACCTGACCCTGGCCGATGATCGCCATGTGCGAGCACAGGTCGGTGACGTCCTCGACGATATGCGTCGACAAGATCACCACCACACGTTCGCCGATCTCGGCCAGCAGGTTGAGGAAGCGGTTGCGCTCTTCCGGATCGAGCCCGGCGGTGGGTTCGTCCACGATCACCAGCCGTGGGTCGCCGATCAACGCCTGCGCGATGCCGAAGCGCTGGCGCATGCCGCCGGAATAGGTGCCGAGCTTGCGCTTGCGCACGTCCCACAGGTTCACCTGGCGCAGCAGCGACTCGACCAGCTCGCGCCGCTCGCTCTTCACGGTGACGCCCTTGAGCACGGCGAAGTGTTCCAGCATCGCCTCCGCCGAGACCTTCGGATACACCCCGAACTCCTGCGGCAGGTAGCCGAGCAGGCGTCGGGTGGCCTGCTTGTCAGCCATCAGATCCATGTCATCCAGCTTGATCGTGCCTTCGTCCGGGTCCTGCAACGTGGCGATCGTGCGCATCAATGACGACTTGCCGGCGCCGTTCGGGCCGAGCAGGCCGAACATGCCGTTGGGAATATCCAGCGACACGCCGCGCAATGCCCTCACGCCATTGGCGTAGGTTTTCGACAGGTCGCGAATCGTCAGCATGGGTTCCTTCCTGTGCCGCTCGCGCGGCATGGTCATGCAGATCAGATTACGGCATGAGTCAAGGCCGCGCGTGCGCTCAAGGTAATGGATACGCATGCGCATGGTTGGCGTTGAATCGGGAAACTGTCCGGCCCGGGCATACGAATCGGGTGTGCCTTCGCTATGATTGAAGCCTTGTCCGCGACCGCCATCCCCGAGCGGTACGCCACCGCCATTTGCAGGAGTTATCCATGGCAGATCTCAAAGAAGCCCGCGTTCCCGATATCGGCCACGCTGACGTTCCCGTCATCGAAGTGCTGGTCAAGGTCGGTGACCGGGTGGAGAAGGAACAGAGCCTGATCACACTCGAGTCGGACAAGGCGACCATGGAAGTACCCGCGCCGTTTGCCGGCACGGTGAAGGAAGTGAAGCTGAAGGTGGGCGACGAAGTGTCCGAAGGCGCGGTGATCGCCTTGATCGAGGCCGACGACGCGGCCGCCACACCCACCGCCAAGGCCGAGGAAGCGCCGAAACCTGCGGCCGCGCCGGCACCCGCAGCGCCGGTTGCACCGAAGGTCGAAGAGAAGCCCGCGCCGATCGCCGGCCAGGGCGTACAGCCTGGCAACGCACCGGAAGGCGACGTACCGCCGACGGCGCGTCCGCCGCTCGACGCCACCATCGTGATGCCCGGCGACGCGCCGTACGCCAGCCCGGCGATCCGTGCATTCGCGCGCGAGCTGGGCGTGGACATCCAGCAGGTGAAGGGCAGCGGTCGCGGCGGCCGCATCCAGCGCGAGGACGTCAATGCCTATGTGAAACACGCGCTTGCTTCCGGCGCGCGCCCGACCGGTGGCGCCTCCGCCTCGGTCGGAGGACTCAATCTGCTGCCGTGGCCGAAGGTCGATTTCGCCAAGTTTGGTGCGATCGAAGAAAAGCCGCTGTCACGCATCCAGAAGATTTCCGGCGCCAATCTCGCGCGCAACTGGGCGATGATTCCGCACGTTACCCAGCACGAAGACGCCGACATCACCGAGCTGGAAGCCTTCCGCAAGAAGCTCGGTGAAGAGAACAAGGATCTCAAGGTCACCCCGCTGGTGTTCCAGATCAAAGCGGTGGTTGCGGCGCTGAAGAAATTCCCGCAGTTCAACGCCTCGCTCGACGAGAGCGGCGAAAAGCTGATCCTCAAGAAGTACTTCCACATCGGCATCGCGGTGGATACGCCCGATGGTCTGGTGGTACCGGTGATCCGCGACTGCGACAAGAAGGGTCTGCTCGATCTGGCGGTGGAGCTGGGCGAGATTTCCAAGAAGGCGCGCGACAAGAAACTCGGCCCGGCCGAGATGTCGGGTGGCTGCTTCTCGATCTCCTCGCTGGGCGGCATCGGCGGCACCGGCTTCACGCCGATCGTCAACGCGCCGGAAGTGGCCATCCTCGGCGTCTCCAAGGCAGCGATGAAACCGGTGTGGAACGGCAAGGAATTCGCGCCACGATTGATCCTGCCGCTGTCGCTGTCGTACGACCACCGCGTGATCGACGGCGCGCTCGCCGCCCGCTTCGCCTCGTTCCTCGCCACCCAGCTCGGCGACATCCGCCGGTTGCTGCTCTGACGGAGGAGACGACGATGGCGAATACGATCGAAATCAAGGTTCCCGATATCGGCGGCCATAGCGGCGTGCCGGTGATCGAAGTGCTGGTGAAAGTCGGCAACACCGTGGCGAAGGAGCAAAGCCTGATCACGCTGGAATCGGACAAGGCGACCATGGAGATTCCCTCCAGCGCCGCCGGCGTGATCAAGGAGCTGAAACTCAAGGTGGGCGATGAGGTGTCCGAGGGCGCAGTGATTGCCGTACTCGAAGTCACGGGCGATGGTGTAGCACCCAAAGCCGAGGCCGTGCAGGCAGAGACGCCCAAGACTGCAGTGTCGGCTGCAGCCGCGCCTGTTGTCGCTCCGGCAGCAGCCCCGACGGCGCAAGCCGCCAATGCCTCCGGTCGCAAGGCCGATATCGAATGCAAGCTGGTCGTGCTCGGCTCCGGACCTGGCGGCTACACGGCCGCGTTCCGCGCCGCCGATCTGGGCGTCGATACCGTGCTGGTCGAGCGCTACGCCACGCTTGGTGGCGTCTGCCTCAACGTGGGCTGCATCCCGTCCAAGGCTCTGCTGCATGCCGCCGCGGTGATCGACGAAGCCGCCGCGATGACGGCGCACGGCGTTACGTTCGGCAAGCCTACGATCGACATCGACAAACTGCGTGGCTTCAAGAACAAGGTGGTCGGCCAGCTCACCGGTGGTCTCGCCGGTATGGCGAAACAGCGCAAGGTGCGCACCGTGGAAGGCAATGGTGCCTTCGTGTCGCCGAATGAAATGGAAGTCCAGACAAAGG
>DASZCB010000330.1:0-6767 GCA_035943575.1 Rhodanobacter sp.
CCAAAAGTTGCAACGGCAGCATCGGCAGGAACGGCAGGAACGCGCTCGCCACCAGCACCGAGAACATGTTGCCGAAGTTGGAGCTGGCGGTCATCTTGATGTACTTGATGATGTTGCCGAAGGTGATGCGTCCTTCGATCACGCCCTCCTCCAGCACCATCAGGTTCTTTTCCAGCAAGATGATGTCGGCCGACTCCTTGGCGATGTCGGTGGCGGTGTCCACCGATATGCCCACGTCCGCCTGGCGCAGTGCTGGTGCGTCGTTGATGCCGTCGCCGAGGAAGCCGACGGTGTGACCCTGGCGCTGCAGTGATTTCACTACGCGCGCCTTCTGCAGCGGCGACATCTTGGCGAACACCGTGGTGCGCTTGACCAGCTCGTCCAGCTCGGCGTCGTCCAGCGGCTCGATGTGCTTGCCCTGCGCGGAGTGCTCCACGTCAAGACCCACTTCACGGCAGATCTTGCGCGTCACCGCTTCGTTGTCGCCGGTGATCACCTTCACTTCGACGCCGTGATGACGCAGCGCCGCGATGGCGGTACCCGCGGTGTCCTTCGGCGGATCGAGGAAGGCCAGGCAGCCCACGGCAATCAAGTCGTTCTCGTCGGCGACGCTGTAGGCGCGGTTGGACGGCGGCTGACGCTTGATCGCTACCACCAGTACGCGCAGGCCATCCTCGTTGAGATGACGGGTCATCGCCTTGATCTCGGCGCGCTGTGCGTCGTTCATCGGCAGGATTTCGTCGCCAGCCTTGGCGTACGCGCAGATCGACAGCATTTCCTCTACCGCGCCTTTGCACACCAGCAATTCGTTGCCGTCACCGTTGCTCACTACCACCGACATACGGCGGCGCTGGAAGTCGAACGGGATCTCATCGACGATGTGGAAACGCGTCGCCGTCGGCTCGAGGTCACGGTGCTCGAGCACCGCCTTGTCCATCAGGTTCTTCAAGCCGGTCTGGAATCGGCTATTGAGATAGCCGTATTCAAGCGCTTCGTGGGACTCCTCGCCGTACAGATCGAGGTGCCGCTCCAGCACGATCTTGTCCAGCGTCAACGTGCCGGTCTTGTCGGTGCACAGCACGTCCATCGCACCGAAGTTCTGGATCGCGTTGAGGCGCTTCACCACCACCTTCCGGCGCGACATCGCCATGGCGCCCTTGGCCAAGTTCGCGGTGACGATCAGCGGCAACATTTCCGGCGTCAGACCGACCGCCACGGACAGCGCAAACATGAACGCCTGCAGCCAGTCGTGCTTGTCCACGCCGTTGATGACGAAGACGATCGGCACCATCACCGCCATGAAGCGAATCAGCAGCCAGCTGACGCTCTTGACGCCACGATCGAAACTGGTCTGCACGCGCTGTCCGACAACGGTACGCGCCAGTGAACCCAGGTAGCTGCGGGAACCGGTGGCTACGATCACCGCGGTGGCCGTGCCGCTGACCACGTTGGTGCCCATGTAGCAGACCGTCGCTAGATCTAGCGGATTGTCAGCGGCACCCGGTTCCGGCTCATCCGAAACAGGTGCATGCGACGGCGCGGCCTTCTCCACCGGCAGCGATTCGCCGGTGAGGATGGCCTGACTGATGAACAGGTCTTTGGCGCTCAGCAGACGCAGATCGGCGGGCACCATGTCGCCTGCGGCAAGATGCACGATGTCGCCGGCAACCAGCTCAGCCACCGGCACTTCGATGCGCTCGCTGTGGCCGTCCGAGGCACGACGCGTCACCGTGGCGGTGTTGCGCACCATCGCCTTCAGCTTCTCGGCGGCCTTCGACGAACGGTATTCCTGGGTGAAGCTGAGGAACACGCTGATGCAGACCATCACCGAAATGATGGTCGGGCCGGTCAGGTTCGTGTGATCCGTGGCCAGCTGCACGCCAGCCAGTACCAGCAGCACGACGATGAATGGGTTCTTGAACGCATGCAGCAGCTGCAGCGTCCAGTGCGGCGGCTTTTCGTGCGATACCTCATTCACGCCGTCGCGGTGCAGCCGCGTCTCGATCTGTTCTTCATCGAGACCTGCCGAGGTGGTATCCAGCGCCGCCAGCAGCTCGTCGTTTGCGCGGAACGCTTCCTGCGCCACTGCCGCGTGCACCACTGCCGCACCCTTGCCCGCCGCCTTGACTGCGGCCGTCTGATTGGATTGCTTGTTCATGACCCGCTTCCGTGAATTCGCTGATGCCTGCCGTCGGTGCGAGTCTGCGGAATCAATCCGCGAACCGCGTCATCGCCGGTGCGCACGGCCGCGCATGCGGCCGGAACGGCGTCCCCACTGGCGGGGGCCACCCCTTGCATGACGTCATGGCGACCATCAGCGACTGGATACCACGGCACGATGTACGGACGATGGCAGCGCATCGCCCTGGGCTGGTGCAGACGCATGGCCAGGGTTCCGGCGATGCAGTTCGACCACGTTGCTGCCGCTCGCCTGCTGCTCCAATGAGGTGCGTTCGAGCGGAGCGGGCACGGTGACGGCGTAAGGGCGGCACACGACATTACGACGGCCAGCCAGCAGCCGGCGCAGTGCGCGCAACAGAAGGGAATCGCGAAGGAGCTTCATGGGCCCATCTCCTCGTAACGACGCCTAAGGCGTCGTCAGAGGTGGGCCGGACTTTCCCTAGTCGAGGAAAGCACCAGCCGACCGCAGGCGGTCGCCGCAGGCGTTCAACTTATTGTTATGCGTCGCCGGCATCCGATGCTCGCGGATGTCGACGTTGCGACTAGGGTAAACGTCCATATGCCTTGGTTTGTCAGGACTGGGAGCCAGCCGACGCGATGCGCCGGCAGGCGCGCGCATTGTCGTGCTGCGCTGCGGAAGTGTCAACCCATCGGCTGCATGGATCGACGAAAGGTGTCTGACACCGGCGTGGTCCGACTCTGGCAAACCGATGCCCCCGCTCATCGACTACGCGAGGACCGGACTGTCCTCGAAGGGAGCTCAGATCGTCGGCTGAAACACCAGCCCCTGCTGCACCATCGGCTCGACCAGCCAGTGGTCGGCCAGCAGGAACGCGAACAGCGCCATCAGGTACACGATCGAGTACTTGAACACCTTCATCGGAAACATCTCGTCCGGCGGATTAAGCAGGCGCACGGCGTAATACAGGAAGCCCGCGTCGAGCACGACCGCGCCGCCCAGATAGATCAGCCCGCTCATCCCGGTCAGCGCCGGCAGCAGGGTCACCAGCACCAGCAGCACGGTGTAGAAAAGCACGTGCCAGCGTGTGTAGACGATGCCGTGGGTGACCGGCAGCATCGGCACCTGCGCGCGCGCGTAGTCGTCGCGGCGGAAGATCGCCAGCGCCCAGAAATGCGGCGGCGTCCACACGAAGATGATCAGGCACAGTTGCAACGCGAACGGATGCAGCGCGCCGGTCACCGCGGTCCAGCCGAGCACCGGCGGAATCGCGCCGGCGAGACCGCCGATCACGATGTTCTGCGGCGTGGCGCGCTTGAGGTACGCGGTGTAGACCAGCGCATAACCGATCAACCCGCCAAAGGTGAGCAGCGCGGTGAGCGGGTTCACCAGCAATGCCAGCACCAGCATCGAGACGATCCCGAGCAGCACGGCGAATACCAGCACCTGTCGCGGTGTCAGCGTGCCGGTGGCCAGCGGGCGCCGCGCGGTGCGCGCCATCAGCTTGTCGATGCGCTCGTCGATCAGATGGTTGAACGCGGCGGCGGAACCCGACGCCATCCAGATGCCCAGCGTGCCGAACACCAGCGCACGCCACGGCGGGATGCCTGGTACGGCAAGGAACATGCCGATCACCGCGCAGAACACCAGCAACGCGACGACGCGCGGCTTGGTCAGTTGCAGGTATTCGTGGATCAGATCCATTTCAGCGTCGCTCCAACGACTGGAACATCGATTCGTCATGCCGCTGCTGCGTACTCGCCAGGGTAGCCAGCAAAGCAAACAACAACAACGCAGCCACGCCATTGTGCGCGGTCGCCACCGCCAGCGGCAGTCCGAAATACACATTGCTGATGCCCAGCAGCACCTGGCTCACCAGTGCCAGCGCGATCGCGATGCCGCACCAACGTAAGCCGCGCCTGGCGACCTTGTGCGACAGCCAGCCGAGATAGCAGAACACCACCAGTGCGCCTAGCCGGTGCACGAGCTGGATCGCGCTGCGCGCCGCCATGTCGAGCACACCGCCTTCGTAGTTGACCCCGATACCGCGCCACAGCACGAAGCCCTGGTGGAAATCCGTCGGTGGTACCCATTGGTTCAGGCATTGCGGAAACGAAACCGGGCCGTAGCCGCAGGCCAGCGCCGCGTAGTTCGCCGAGGTCCAGCCGCCCAGCGCGATCTGACAGAACAGCAGCACCAAGCCGATCACCACCAGCCGGCGCAGGTCAGCTAACCGGTTGTCCGGCGCGCCGACACCGGCAAAGCGCAGTGCAGCGTACGCCAGCAGCGCGAACGTGGTCATGCCGCCGAGCAGATGGCCCATCACCACGATCGGTTTCAGCAGCAGCGTCACCGTCCACATCCCGAGCATCGCCTGGAAGATGATTACCGCCAGCGCCAGCACGCTGATCTTCCATGCGCCCGGCTGCTGCAGCCGGGTCGCGGCAAACAACGGCAGCGCGATCGCACACACAGCCAGCAGCGACGACCACTGGTGCTCGCCGCGGATATACAAAGCCACGCCGACCGCCGCGAACAGCGCACCGACGATCACCGCCAGCAATGCGCTGCGTTTGCGCCCGCTAGCGAGCAGCGCCAACAGCAGCACCATCACGCCGAGCGTGCCGGCCAAGAAACGGTGTACCTGCTCGCGCCAGGCCTTGTGCGATTCGTACGGGCGATCCGGAAACGCCGCGTCGGCATGCGCCACGGCTTGCGCATGCTGCGGCCAGGTCACCTGACCGTAACAGGTCGGCCAGTCCGGACAGGACAGTCCGGCATTGGACAGCCGCACGAACGCGCCGAACATCACCAACCCGAACGCGAACAGCGCGGCCAGCAGCGCCAAGCCGCGCAGGATTTTCTGCGAACGCGATGCCATCACTTGATCACCTTCTGCATGTCCCGCAGCAACCCGGGACCATCGAAGCCCGCCGGATAGAGCGACAGCGCGGTGCCATTGGATTCCACCAGCAGCGCGCTGATACTGTCCGGTGTGGTCGGCCGATAGTCGGCCAGCCTGCCGTCGACATCGCTGCCCAACGTCCAGTAGATCTGCATGGCGGCAAGGCGAGTCGCATCCGCCGGCGGCGCACCGAGATAGAGCAGGCGCAGCCGCGACTGGTTGCGGTTGAGCATGACGCGCGCCTTCGCCAACCCGGTCAGCACTTCGAAACAATGCGCGGCACAATCGGGGCCGGCCAGCGCCACCAGGGTCAGTCGCGGCTCGCTGTCACGCCACGCATACGGCTGGCCGTTGGCCAACTGCACCTGCAGCTTCTCGTCCACAAAATTGCGTTGCGGCAGGATCGCGTGGCCATTGCCCTTCGCTGTCGGCTGCCAGCCGCTCCAGGTAAGCAGACCGGCGACGATCATCGGCGCGGCAAACACCAGCGCGATCAGCAGCAGGAGCATACGGCTGCGGCGCAACGACTTCGGATCAACTGTATTCATCGGACTTCATCGTCATTCGGATAGCGGGATTTGCGCGGCTTGCGCTTGCGATGGAGCACCAGCAGGATCACCACCGCCGCCAGCGCAAACGAGAACCACTGGAAGGCATACGCGCGATGCCGCGCCGGCGGCATCGCGGAGAGATCGAGCGTGTGCACACGCACATAGATCGCGGCCGGATCGGCGTCCAGCGCCAGCATCCGCGGATACAGCGGGCGGCCGAGGTCGTGGGCGACTTCCGCCGGATTCAGGAAGATACTTTCCTTCGGCCATCGGGTCTGCCGCGTCAATGCATCACCGCCCATCTCGAAACCGACCGGCGGCGGCGGCACGTACAAGCCTTGCAGGCTGATCTCGGTGGTCGGCAACGGCGGCAGCTGCGGTACCTGCCGGGTGCCGTTGCCCGGCAGAAAGCCCAGATCCACCAGCAACAATAGCGGCTGGCCGCGAATCGCAAATGGCGCGAACACCTCCACGCCACCGCGTTCGTCATGCTTGGGGTTGTCCAGCAGATACAGCCGGTCGACGAGATAGCGACCGCTCACCTGCACCCGCGGAAAGCTGTCGATCGGCGGCCTCGCGGCCACGTTGGCGAAGTCCTGCACGGGCGCGGAAGCCGATGCGGCATACCGCCGCAGAAGTGCGTCCTTGAAGTCGGCGCGATGCAGTTGCCACACGCCAAGACGTATGAACAGCAAGGCGCCAGCCACGGTCAGCAGCAACGCCCACCATGACGGACGGCGAAATCCGATCACGCGGCGAGCCTGTCGGTGATCGCTATACTGCCCGGGTCGAAATGGATCGGATCAATCACGTGGAAACCGTCTATAAATGTGCGCTGGTGCTGCTGCTGCTGGTGGTGATCTTCAGCCTCGGCCAGGCGCTGTACTTCATGATGACCGACAAGGACGATGACAAACGCACGGTGTGGGCTCTGACCCGCCGCATCGGCCTGTCGCTGCTGCTGATCGGCATGGTTGCGCTCGGCATCTGGATGGGTTGGCTGCATCCGCACGATGTCGGCCAGTGATTGTAGCGGCTGTGCCGGCACGGCGCCTCGACCGCGACAAATCGCGCGCGATGGCGAGCACTTCCGCTGACGTCTGAGACGGATGTCGCCACAACAAAAAGCCCGCCAATGGCGGGCTTTTTGTTGTGGGTTTGTCGCGGCTCT
>DASZCB010000331.1:0-1960 GCA_035943575.1 Rhodanobacter sp.
ACATCTTCGACAGATACTTGTTGCCGGTATCGCAGACGAGGGTCACCACCCGCTTCGGCGTGGTCTGCTCGCGGCAGTATTTCAGCGCCGCCGCCACCAGCGTGCCGGTGGACGAGCCTCCCAGAATGCCTTCCTTCCCCAGCAGCTCGCGCGCGGTGAGGAAGCTCTCCTTGTCGGAGATCGCATAGGCTTTCCTGACCCGGGTGAAGTCGCTGATGCTGGGCAGGAAATCCTCGCCGATACCTTCGACCATCCAGCTGGCGGACTTGGTCGAGAGCGTGCCTTCGTTGATGTACTGGGTGAGGATCGAGCCGACCGGATCGGCCAGGATCAGTTCGGTCTGCGGTGAATGCTCGGCAAAATATTTGGACAGGCCGCTCAGCGTGCCGGACGAACCACAGCCGACGACCACGGCATCGACCTTGCCGTCCATCTGTTCGAGAATTTCCGGGCCGGTGGTCTGGATATGCGCAGCCGGGTTGTCCGGGTTGCCGAACTGGTTAATGAAATAGGCACCCGGGGTTTCGCGCGCGATGCGCTCGGCCATGTCCTGGTAATACTCGGCGTGACCCTTGGCCACGTCCGAACGGGTCAGCACGACTTCGGCGCCCATCGCCTTGAGATTGAAGATCTTCTCGCGGCTCATTTTGTCCGGCACCACCAGGATCAGGCGGTAGCCTTTCTGCTGCGCGACCAGCGCCAGACCCAGGCCGGTGTTGCCGGCGGTGCCTTCGACCAGGATGTCGCCCGGGCGGATGCGACCATCTTTCTCTGCGCCCTCGATCATCGACAGGCCGATGCGATCCTTGATCGAACCGCCGGGATTGGCGCTCTCCAGCTTCAGAAACAGCTCGCACGGCCCGGTATCCAGGCGCTGCGCGCGCACCATCGGGGTACGTCCGATCAGTTCAAGAACACTCTGGTGGACCGTCATGCGAGCTCCGTGGCAGGGAACGCCGGTCGCGTACGCAGCACGTCAACCCGGCAAGACTTCCATGATAACCGAGCCGCCTAGGCGCACACCGGAAACGCTGCGGCCCCGGTGCCCTTTCCGGTGAGCAGGAAGGGCCCGGGGCCGCGCTTCACGTGAAATCACCGATTCAGTGGATGAGGTGCGCCCGATTGGCCCACATGCGCTCGAGTCGAGCCTTGGCCAGCAGTTTTTCCTTCTTCATGCTGGCGAGGGTGACATCGTCAATGGGAAGCACGCCGATATCGGCGTCGTGCACCTTGCTGTCGAGTTCCCGGTGATGCTGATAGAGCCGTCGAAATTCGGCGTCGGCCTTCATCAATGCCTCGACATCATCACGCTGCTGGTTTTCGAACATGATCCGACCTCCTCGCGAGTGGACTGGCGGACGCCGTGACGCAGACATCCGCAGACGGCTGAACACATGCACACAGCCACGGCCCGCGCCGGAATACCGGGACGCAGGCAGAGCATTGAACGTGGGATAGGCGCATGGTTCAGGTCAGTAACCCACGAGGCCTGGATGCCTTGTGGGGCTTTGACCCTACTCTCCCGATTCGGGCGGTGCAAGCCTGTCGTCAGCCCTGCACCGGCCCGGGGAACTTTATCGAAAAACCCGTCAAAACAGCATTTTATATCCGCACAACTGAAGCCGTGACAGGCCTCGCCGCAGCCGTCAGCAGACGCTCGACGGCTGGCTTCGGTTGATTCATCAATGATGATGGATCAGGGCTGGTCAGCGTGCTTTTTGGCCGGCTTTTTCTTCTCGGCCGGAGCCGTTTCGGTCGTGCTGCCGTCCTGCATCTGCGAACGCATCGCCTTGGCCGCCTGAGCCGCCAGCGCCGCTTCGCGACGGGCCGCGTTGGCCACCTTGCTCTGCGCCGCCGCCAGTTTCTTGGCCTGATCCGCTTCGGCGCGTGCCTGGTCGGCCGCCTGCGAGTATTCCTGGCCCTGCTGCTGCAGGCGGGCGGCTTCTTCCTGAGCCAACTG
>DASZCB010000332.1:0-4004 GCA_035943575.1 Rhodanobacter sp.
CGCGCTCTTCGACCAGCCGCTTCAGCACTTCGGCCACCCGCTGCGGCGAGACCACACGCAGCATCTCGCGCACGAGGTCGGGATAGTCGCGGCTCAGCCCGTTGGAAAGGTTGGAGGTTTCCTGGATGCCGATGAACAGCGACAGGTGCCGTTCCAGCGCAATGCGGATGTGTTCGCGCAGCATCTGCGGTGCATCCAGTGCGTCGACGACGAACGGGCTTTCGCCGGTGATCCAGCGGCCGGGGAATCCGGCGACCGGATCCAGCGTCAGCAGCTTGTCCGACGCATGCGGCGCGGGCAACGCGGCGCGCCCGGGCAGGAACAGCGAGCCGGGTTTGATCACGCCATGCGCGATGCGCACCCCATAGGCGTACAACGCGTAGCCGTGGTCGGGCAGCGCCAGCCCCGCGCGCAACGCAGGCTTGGGCAGCGGTACTCCGTATTCCTCGCGAAGCCCGCCGACCACCTGACGGAACAGGTTGCGCACCGGCGCGCTGCCAAGCGTCTGCAGCGCCGACATCTGCACTTCGAGCAGCAGCGCAGGTGGCGGCATCAACGCGTCGGTGTCGGCGACATCCGGCGGCAGCAGTTCGGTCTGGCTGTCCGGCACCTGAAACACCTTGCGAAATATGCCCACACGTTCGCGCATGCGCCATGCCGCGAGCGATACCAGCGCCAGCCCGATCGGCAGGAACACCAGCACCGGGAATCCGGGCACCAGCATCAGGCACAGCGCGATGCCGCCGAGGATCATCAGCACGCGCGGTTCGTTGGAAATCTGCCGTGCAATCACTGCGCCCAGGTTGCGGTCTTCCTCCTCGCCCGCGGTACGGGTAACGATCAGGCCGGCCGAGATCGAGGCGAGCAGTGCGGGGATCTGCGCGACCAGGCCGTCGCCGATGGTCAGCACGCTGTATGTGTGCGTGGCATCGCCCAGACTCATGCCGTGCATCATCACGCCGACGCCGAGGCCGCCGAGCAGGTTGATCACGATGATCACTATGCCGGCGATCGCATCGCCCTTGACGAATTTCATGGCGCCGTCGAGCGAGCCATGCAGCTGGCTCTCGACTTCCAGCAACCGGCGCCGGCGGCGCGCCTCGTCCTTCTCCAGCAGACCCGAGCGAAGGTCCGAGTCGATCGACAGCTGCTTACCCGGCATTGCGTCGAGTGAGAAGCGTGCAGCCACCTCGGCCACGCGCTCGGCGCCCTTGGCGACCACGATGAACTGCACCACGGTGATGATCAGGAACACCACCAGACCGACGATCAGGTTGCCGCCGACCACGATGTTGCCGAACGTATCAATAATGTGTCCGGCATCGGCGTTGAGCAGGATCGAGCGGGTGATCGCGATCGACAGCGACAGCCGGAACAACGTGGTCAGCAGCAGCACGCTGGGAAAGCTCGAAAATGCCACCGGTGCGGGAATGTAGATGGCGATCAGCAGCAGGCCGATGCCGATCAGCATGTTCAGCGCGACCAGCGCGTCGATCACCCACATCGGCAGCGGCAGAATCATCAGCCCGATGATCGCCACTACGCCGGCGACGAGCACGAGGTCGCTGTAGCTGCGCGAGGATCCGCGTCCATTGAACAGGCGGGAGAGGATGGCGGTGGCCATCAACAGACGCTCAGCGTGAACAAACGATCGTTCGATCGGCAGCCGGCGGCCCTTTTCGGCGAGTGTCGCAAAGCTTGAAGGGCCATCCTCGAATCCACATCCAGCTCCGGTCACAAAACACCGCATCTCGTGCGGATGATGCCGTCTGCTGTCGATGCGGTATGTGATGCAAGCCGCTGCTTCAGCCGATGCCCCCTGTCGGCAATCGGAGTCTGGAAGCTACCACGGCGATGCATTAAACCGACAACCTAGGGGAAACCCTAGGTTGTCCGGTTTGTCGCGGAAATGGTACTAACTTTGGCGATTATCCGTTCACCCTTCAGAAGGTGAACTCTGCGAGAAAAAGCGTGTGTGGTCGCAGGTAAAGGCGCGCACGCCGGTCGCTGGCGTCCTGTCATATTCCGGTATGTGGACTTTATTATGCTTCGGGGTTGTCTTTGCGTAATTCGGCAATAAGTTCAACCCGCTGGGCCGTGACGCCAAGCACTAACCGGCGGCCCTGTGCGTCTACCACCACAATCCTCTCGCGGGCGCCAACGGCAACGGCTTGAACCACTTTCAGCGGACCACGACCGGCACCTCCGCCCAGGCTACGGCCGCGACGCAACCACCACAGCAGGGCAAGCAGGCCGGCGCTTACAGCTATCAGAGGAACCAGCAATGCAAACCACATATCCAGACCATTAGCCGGAACCGTCGATGCGGCCGAACTCGGGGCAATTAATGTGACCGCCACGTTAAATAGTGATTCACGGGTTTGCATTTATCGACCTCCGGTTAACAACCGATATGGCATTGAGACAAAACGGCGCGACTCTCGCTTAACGCAAGGATTAGCTAACGATGCCTGTGACCCGGATAGACCGCAAGACAGCCGTCACCAGGAAAGTGTCCCCGAAAGGGCGTGCCGTCAACGCTGGCAATGGTTCCGATCCACAGGAATACGCGCTGATCGACGTGCTCCCGGCACCCTGCGTGGTCTTCGACCGCAGCAATGGCCGGGCACTGATAAGCAACGCAGCGTTTCGTGCGGAGTTTCCACAGTTTGACGAAACGCCGCCGCTGCGTTCGACCTTTGAGGAATCGTTCGAGTTCGTCGGCAACCAGGGTGAGCAGCGCATCTACTACGCCCCGCACAGCCGGCGCTGGTATCGGGTGGATCATCGCGAACTGGCGCTGGATGTACCGGCCGAAGCACTGTTCCTCACCAATATGAGCGAATGCATCGAGTCGCTGCGCTGGCACCGCGAACAGCACGAACAGTTACTCTCGACCTCGCGCATGATGAGCGTCGGCGAGATGGCGACCACGCTGGCGCACGAACTGAACCAGCCGCTGGGCGCCGCCATCAACTACCTGTCCGGCTGCGAGCAGATCGCCGCCGCCACGCAGGAGAACGAGCGTCTGCTGCACGGCATTCGCCTGGCCCGGCGGCAGACCGAGCGCGCGGCGGAAATCATCGGCAGCATCCGCGAATTTGTCCGCAGCCGCGAGCCGCATCGGCGGAACCTGGACGTCCCGCGGCTGATCCAGGGCGTCACCGAACTGTTGCGACTGGAAGCCGAGCAGCATCAGGTCAGCATCCGCAACACGTTGCCGGACGCGCTGCCGCCGATATTCGCCGATCGAGTGATGATCGAGCAGGTGCTGCTCAATCTGATCAAGAACGCGATCGAGGCGATGCGCGACACGCCACCGGCGCGTCGGCTCATCAACGTATCGGCGCGCGTCGACTACGACGGCATGATCGAGTTGCGCGTGGCCGACCAGGGATGCGGCATCGACGAAGATGGCATGCGCAGGCTGTTCACGCCGATGTTCACCACCAAGCCTGACGGACTAGGCATCGGCCTGGCGATCTGCCGTTCGATCATCGAGTACCACGAAGGGCGCCTGTTCGCCGAACCCAATCCGGACGGCCGTGGCGGCTGCGCGATGGTGTTCACCGTGCCGCAGGGCCTTGCCGCATGACAGCGATGGCCGATACTCGCATCCATCTGGTCGACGACCATCAGGAGTTCCGCGAATCCTGCGTGTGGATCCTCGAGCAGGCGGGGTTCCAGGTGCGCGATTTCCCCAACGCCGAAGCGTTGCTGAAGGAGTTCGCGCGCGAGACGCCGCCGCCGCGCAGCTGCGTGGTCAGCGATATCCGCATGCCCGGCATGAGCGGACTGGAACTGCAGAGCGAACTGGCGCATCGCGGCGTGTCCTTGCCGATGATTTTCGTCACGGGCCACGGCGATGTGCCGCTGGCGGTGGATGCGATGCGTCACGGTGCGGCCAACTTCATCGAGAAGCCGTTCGATGCACCGCTGCTGGTCGAAGCCATCCACACGGCCATGAGCAACCACGCACCGCAGGCAGCATCGAGCGCGCTGGC
>DASZCB010000333.1:0-4735 GCA_035943575.1 Rhodanobacter sp.
CGATCGCCGGGAGGTTTTCCAGCCGCAACTTGTCCAGCGGCACCTGGAAACCGTCGGCGTCGAAACCATTGGCCTGCAGAAAACGCTTGATGTCGAGCAGCGAAAAACCTTCTCGGTTGATCTTCGGCTGGTCGCCGTGGGCATACATCTGCACAAACGCTTCCTGCTCGTTGACCGGATAGCTGTACTGGTAGGTCAGCAACGTCGCCACCGCTGCGGAGCCGCAGCTGAAATCGTATTTCTGGCGGATCGTGTTCCTGAAGCGAATCTCTTTCAGGCTGGTCATGTGCAGGCTGTAACTGCCGCCCTGCACGCCCGGCAATACGACCGCCGCCAGTGGCAGCGACGGTAGCAGGCCGACGAGGAACGCCGGAACCAGCCAGCAGGCGCAGCGCAGCCAACCCGTCATGGCTGGAACTGCACGTTGATAATGGTGGCGTTCTGGATCAGCACTCCGCTGCCGCTGTTCTGGATCACCATCGGCAAACCCATGGCGCCACTGAATGAGCCAGTGCTGATCACATTGGCCCCGGTCACCACATGATCGACGCTGTTGTTTGCCACCGTGCCGTTTAGCGTGATGGTTTCGGTGACTGAGGTACCGCCACTGAACTTCGCCAGTGCTGCGGAATCAATGCTCGGGCCCCATCCCGCGACGTAATGCGGCTGTGCGGCTTCGTGCCTGGATGGTGAGGACAATGCTGCCGCGACTTTTGGTGATGGTGCGGCAGACTCTGCCGCCGCCACATTCCCAACCGTTGCAGTGAACAGCAGCACGATGAGCCAGGACATGGGTCTGACTGTTCGCATGGTTCTATCTCCCTCACAGGTGCAGGCAGCGAGACCTGCTCGTATTCAGCAGCCCGGACACAACCATCGGAAAACACGGTGGAGCGCCAGGCGCTCCACCGTGTCTGGTTCTACTTATCGACCAACGGTGAGATTGGCCTGAACATTCACGCTCTGCTGGATCAGCGAGCCGACGCCACTGTTCTGCGCCATGACCGTAACGCCAGCAGCTGCTGCGGCTGCGCCCGACATGTTGTTGGACATGTCGAACGTGCCTGCATTCACCGAGTTCGATCCACCGGCACCGCCGGAACCACCGGCTCCGGCGACACCTTCGCCGCCCGTGCCGGAAGCGCCGCTGCCGCCGGCTCCGCCCATGCCACCGGTGCTGTCAGCTGCACCGCTGCTGCCACCGGTCGAGGTCGCTGCGCCGCTACTTGCAGTCGACGCGCCGCCGGTGCCTGCGCCGCCTGCCCAAGCGCCGCCGGCTCCGCCGGTTGCTGTTGCCGTGCTTGAACCGCGCGAGCGAGCATGTGCGCTGCCGTTATTGTCGCCACTGCTGTCACCACCGGACGCTGCGCTGAGCGCGCCGACATGGCCGCTATCAGCGCCGGATCCACCGGCATAGCCGCTGTGCGAACGGGCATTTCCGCCGTCACCACCGGAGCCACCACGACCACCCTTGGCATTACCACCGGAGGCGTCGCCACCGGAGCCACCACGGCCGCCATTGGCATTACCCCAGTTGCTGGCGACATTGCCAATGTCGTGTGCGCGGATGTCGGTCACGGTGCCATCGAGCCGGCTGATCGCGACGGCCTTGCTACTGTTGAACGAGGACGCTATCGAGGATGTGGCCGTTCCGCCATTGTTGGCAGCGGAGCTACCCTGTCCATTGGCATAGGAGTCGCCATTGTTGTTGTGCTGATTCGAATGCGTGGAGCTGTTCGAATGTGTCGAGCTGTCGCTGGTCTGCACTGCAATGGAGTGTCTTTGGGCGGAGGGTCCGGCTCCTCCCGTCTGCGTGTCATCCGCCAAGGCTGGAAGAGCAAGTCCCAAGCCAACGCATATCGCTGTTAAAAGTAGAGTCTTTCGCATGTTTGTTCTCCTCGAACAATGTTGTGACCCCCTATTTGTCTTTGCCGTGAAGCAAGCAACTACAGCAATCTTCGCGCCAGCCCGGAGAGTTTATTTTCGGTCACTGTCGATCTACTGAAAAATCAATCCGTTGGACAATCCGCCACGCAGGCAGGCATGACGCGAGCCGCGCGGCGAAAACCGGGACTGAATCAGTTCCGCAACATGTCGACCTCGCCGCAATTCGCCAATACGCGTGCCATCGGTGGAATCCGGCACAGATACTGAGCTCGCAGCACTCTGCTGCAACATGTAACAAAGGTGATACAGCGAGATCGCCGCGTGAGCGGCTCGAACCATCCAGGAAGTCTCCCCGCAAATGATTCCGTCATTTCCCTGATATGAAGAAGGGAGCCTTGCGGCTCCCTTCTTCATATCAATGTGCGCTGGCTCAGCGCTTGTCGATCGGCACGTAGGCCTGGTCTTCTGGACCGGTGTAGTTCGCGCTGGGGCGAATGATCTTGCCGTCTTCACGCTGCTCGATCACATGCGCGCTCCAGCCGGATGTGCGTGCGATCACGAACAGCGGCGTGAACATGGCGGTGGGCACGCCCATCATGTGATACGCGCTGGCAGAGAACCAATCGAGGTTCGGAAACATCTTCTTGACCTCGGCCATCACCTTCTCGATCCGCTCGGAGACGTCGAACAGGGTCGGGTTGCCGCCGTCGGTACACAGCTTGCGCGAGATCTCCTTGATGATCTCGTTGCGCGGGTCGGACACCGTGTACACCGGGTGGCCGAAGCCGATGATGATCTCCTTGCGCTCGACACGGGCGCGGATGTCGGCCTCCGCATCGTTCGCATTGCGATAGCGCGCGATGATCTCCATCGCCACTTCGTTCGCGCCGCCGTGCTTCGGGCCGCGCAGCGCACCGATCGCGCCGGTGAGCGCCGAATACATGTCCGAACCGGTGCCGGCGATCACGCGTGCAGCGAAAGTCGAGGCATTGAATTCGTGTTCGGCATACAGCACCAGCGACTTGTCCAGAGCCTGTGCGTGCAACTCGCTCGGCTTCTTGCCGTGCAGCAGGTGCAGGAAGTGCGCGGCGATCGAATCATCGTCGGTCTGCGTCTCGATGCGCTTGCCGTTATGGCTGAAGTGGTACCAGTACAGCAGCATCGAGCCGAAGCTGGCCATCAGCCGATCGGCGATCTCGCGCGCGCCGGTGAGGTTGTGATCGTCCTTCTCCGGCAGTACGGTGCCAAGCACCGAGCAGCCGGTGCGCATCACGTCCATCGGATGGGTGGCGGCCGGCAGCAGCTCCAGCGCGGCCTTCACTGGCGCCGGCAATCCGCGCAGGCGCTTCAGCCGGGCGCGATAGTTGTTCAACTCGGTCCAGGTCGGCAGCACGTCGTGCACCAGCAGGTAGGCCACTTCCTCGAAGCAGCCCTTGGCCGCCAGATCGTGGATGTCGTAGCCGCGGTAATGCAGGTCATTGCCGCTACGGCCGACCGTGCACAGTGCGGTGTTGCCCGCGGCAACGCCGGACAATGCGACGGACTTCTTGGCCTTGGGCAGCGTTTGCGTGGTTTCGCTCATGGATGGAACCTCGATCAATGAAGATGCGCCGGCACACCGGCGCAGCCAGGGAAGGAACGCGTCAGTCAATCAGTCGGATTTGCCACCGGCAAACAGTTCGTCGAGCTTGCGCTCATAGGCGTGGTAGTCGAGGTAGTCGTACAACTCCTCACGCGTCTGCATGGTCGGCACAGCGGCTTTCTGCGTGCCGTCGCGGCGCACCGTCTCGTAAAAATTCAGCGCCGCCTTGTTCATCGCGCGGTACGCGCCGCAGCAATACAGGATGATGTCGACGTTGGCACTGGCCAGCTCCTCGCGGGTGAACAGCGGGGTCTGGCCGAACTCGGTGATATTGGCGAGGATCGGCACCTTCACCGCGGCCTTGAACTGGCGATACTGCTCCAGCGTGTAGATCGCCTCGGGAAAGATCATGTCGGCACCAGCCTCGACGCACGCCTGCGCGCGTTCGATCGCCGATTCCAACCCTTCCACCGCGATCGAATCGGTACGCGCCATGATCACGAACTGGGCGTCATGGCGCGCGTCCACTGCTGCCTTCACCCGATCGACCATCTCGTCCTTCGACACGATCGCCTTGCCGGGACGATGGCCACAGCGTTTGGCGGCGACCTGATCCTCGATGTGCAGGGCGCCGGCGCCCGCCTTGATCATCGAACGCACGGTGCGTGCGATGTTGAACGCGCCACCCCAGCCGGTATCCACATCGACCAACAGCGGCAGGTCGCAGACATCGGTGATGCGACGGATGTCGGTCAGCACATCCTCCATCGAGCTGATGCCCAGATCCGGCATGCCCAGCGAATTGGCAGCGACGCCGCCGCCGGACAGGTAGATCGCCTTGAAGCCGCTGCGCTGGGCCATCCGCGCGGCGTAGGCGGTGATAGCGCCGACCACCTGCAGCGGCTGTTCTTCGGTAACGGCGGCGCGGAAGCGCGCGCCGGGGGATGCTGACTGTGTCATGTCACCTCCGTCAAAACGGTCATTTTAGCGCACTGCGACACACGATCCCCTGCGCGACCTTCGTCAGCGATCGATGGTTGAAAGGACCAAACCGCGGCCCGGCGATCGCATCAACAAACTGACGGATGACGAACCCGCGCAGTTTCCACGCCTTCCAACCGCCCGAACACACCCGGCGCACTGGCAAAATGCAATATCCGAGGCGGATGATGCACACCACGGTGGACGTTGAAAACGGGACTGATGGCCACCGGGCCGTCCCCGCATTGATAGTCATAGACAATCGAACCGATGCTGACAATCAAT
>DASZCB010000334.1:0-2052 GCA_035943575.1 Rhodanobacter sp.
GGCCGCGCCGTTCGAAGTGGGTTTCGATGCGCCAGGCGGGATTCTCGGCGTACTGGCCGGGGCCGACCACGTTGTGCCAGTCCGGCGCAGCCTCCATCACCTCGAGCATGTGTTCGGCGTAGGCCTGCCAGTCGGTGGCCAGATGCAGCAGGCCATCCGGCGCCATGCGTGAGGCTAGCAGGGCGACGAAATCGGGCTGGATCAGCCGGCGCTTGTTGTGGCGTTTCTTGTGCCACGGGTCGGGGAACCAGATGCGCACTTCTGCCAGCGAGCCGGGTGGGATCTCGTGTTCCAGCACTTCCACCGCGTCGTGCTTGTACAGCCGCACGTTGCTGGCATCGCGCGCAGCCAGTGCGTTCATCAGACGACCGACGCCGGGACCATGCACTTCGACGCCGAGGTAGTCGCGTGCGAGATCGTGTTCGCTGGCCCAGGCCAGTGCCTCGCCGTTGCCGAAGCCGATCTCCAGCACCAGCGGCGCTTGCCGGCCGAAGCTGGCGCTGAAGTCCTGCGGTGTGCCACCGAAGTCGATGCCATAGCGTGACCACAGCGTATCGAACGCGCGTTGCTGCGCCGGCGTCATGCGGCCTTCGCGCAACACGAAGCTGCGGATGCGGCGCATGTATTCCGGGGCACTATCGTTGTGGTCGGTCATGTCACTCAGCCGATCGTGCCGTCGATTGGGCTGGACGCCGAGGCATAGCGCTTGCGTGGAATGCGCCCGGCGCGGAACGCGGCGCGGCCGGCCTGGACGGCCAGCTTCATCGCATGTGCCATCAGCACCGGATCCTTCGCGCCGGCGATCGCGGTGTTCATCAACACGCCGTCGCAGCCCAGCTCCATCGCGATCGCTGCATCCGACGCGGTGCCGACGCCGGCGTCGACGATGATCGGCACGCTGGCGTTCTCAATAATTTCCAGCAGGTTGTACTTGTTCTGGATGCCTAGTCCCGAACCGATTGGCGCGGCCAGCGGCATCACCGCGACGCAGCCGATCGCTTCGAGGCGCTTGGCCAGGATCGGATCGTCACTGGTATAGACCATCACGTCGAAGCCATCGGCGACCAGGATCTCGGCGGCTTTCAGCGTTTCCACCACGTCGGGGAACAGGGTGCGCTGGTCGCCCAGCACTTCGAGCTTGACCAGCTTGTGGCCGTCCAGGAGTTCGCGCGCCAGCTTGCAGGTGCGCACCGCATCGACCGCGTTGTAGCAGCCGGCGGTGTTCGGCAGCAAGGTGAACTGATCCGGCGGCAATGCATCGAGCAAATTCGGCTGGCCGGCATCCTGACCGATGTTCACGCGACGGATCGCCACCGTGACGATCTCCGCGCCGGCGGCCAGCGAGGCGGCGCGCGTCTCGTCGAAATCCCTGTACTTGCCGGTGCCGGTGAGCAGG
Organism: Rhodanobacter sp.; assembly: GCA_035943575.1. GTDB lineage: Bacteria > Pseudomonadota > Gammaproteobacteria > Xanthomonadales > Rhodanobacteraceae > Rhodanobacter. The sequence goes on from DASZCB010000334.1 coordinate 1,397, forward strand.
CGCGCGCCGTAGCTTTTACCGGCGATGATCAGCGGATCGTTGATGTCGATGGTCTTGAGAGTCATGCGAAGCCCTGGATGCGCGCAGGCGCAGAAACGGAAAGAAATTCAGCCGCCGCCGATGGCGTGGACGATTTCCAGCTGATCGCCGTCGGCCAGCAGATGGCTGGCGTGCTGGCTGCGTGGCACGATTTCGTGGTTCAGTTCCACCGCGACGCGACGACCGGCGTAGCCGGCCTGTTCCAACAATTGGGCGACGGTGGTGGCAGGAGCGCAGTCGCGCGACTGGCCATTGAGCGTGATGTGCATACGTGCATTGTAGCGGCTGCCATCGCGCGCGCCGAGCCGGGGCGAGTCATGCCGCGGCGATCCGCCACGGCCTGCCCGTGGCGGATCGGTCTTGCCTCAATGCTGCTGCGCGTCGTCCTTCTCATGCGGTACGTGTTTCTGCGCTGGTCGTGCTTCATTGTGTGGCTGTTGCTGTTGCTGTTGCTGTTGCTGTTGCGGCGGTGCGGTGCGCTGCGGCTGCTGGAAGCTCGGTCTTGCCGGTTCGGGCATCGGTCGTGGCTCTTCGCGGTTGTAGTTGCGCTGCACGGGTTCGGGGCGCTGGAAGCGCGGTTCTGCCGCGTTGCGCATGGGTTCGCTCGGCGCCGGCAC
>DASZCB010000335.1:0-3889 GCA_035943575.1 Rhodanobacter sp.
GTCGTTGTACCAGGCGGCGACGTTCACGTCCCACAGGTCGGGCAGCTCGGCCAGCATGCCCACGATCTCCTTCGCCTCGGCCAGCTCCACGCCACCAGCGCCGAGGAGTTCTTCGGTGGCGAAGCGCAACGCGACCGCACAGGTGTCGCCAACCGCGTCCTTCGTGTCCTGCAGCACTTCGCGCAGCAGGCGCACGCGGTTCTCCAGCGGGCCGCCGTAGGCATCGCTGCGCTGGTTGCGCCGGCGTTGCAGGAAGTGCATCGCCAGCGACAGGTCGTGCGCCGCATAGACGTAGATGATGTCCATGCCCGCGCGCTTGCCGCGGATCGCCGCCTCGCGATGCCAGCGCCGGTATTCGCGAATGTCGTGCAGGGTCATCGCGCGCGCCTGCGACGGGTAGCCGTATTTGGACGGCTGGTGCGAGGGCGCCAGCAGCACTTCGCGCGAATACAGGTTCGACGCGGTAGGGCCGTTGTGCGACAGCTCCAGTGCGGCCAGTGCGCCGTGCGCATGCACCTTGTCGCACATCAGCGCCAGCGCAGGGATGTCACGGTCGTCCCACAGCCGCGCCTCGACGTAGGGCGTGAGGTCGCCGCTGGGGTGGATCTCGCACTCCTCGGTGGAGACCACCGCCCAGCCGCCCTCGGCCTTGGTCTCGCGCATGGCCGCATGCGCCAGCGGCATGGCGTGGCCCATGCCGTTGCAATGCGGTACCTGGAAGAAGCGGTTCTTCGCCTTGACCGGGCCGATCTGCAGTGGGGTGAACAGGATGTCGTAGCGCGGATCTCTCATTCCGGGGTGGCCTCGATAGGTGGCGCGTTCTTGCGGCGCAGGCGCATGAACGCATACAGCGGCAGGCCCGCCGCGCACAGCCCCAGCGCATACAGGAACGGCTCGTGGCCGATGCCGACGAAAGCGAAGATCACGAACAGTACGCAGGTGACGCCGACCATCAGCACCCGGCGTGTGGCGCATGTTGCGCTGCGCCGCCACCACAGCACGATCAGCGCGAGTGCGCAGCACAGGTAGAGCGGCAGGTTGGCGGCAGTCACCACCCGGGTGAGGAAGGTAAACGCCGACACCAGCGACTTGCTGTAGCTCATCCAGACCATCGCCGAGGCGAGCGCGCCGATCACGAGCAGCGCCACCGCCGGCGCACCATGGCGGTTGTTGCGTGCGAACACCGCCGGCAGCACGCCGTTGCCGGCCATCGTGCGGGTCAGTTCGCCGGCCAGCAGGGTCCAGCCGTTGAGCGCGCCCAGCCCGCTGATCACCACGAACAGCGCCAGCCAGCGTCCGGAACCGGCGGCGGCGAAGCGATCCATCAGCAGCGCGAACGGTGCGCTCGCTTCGGCCAGTTCCTGTTGCCGGATCAGCAGCAGCGGCACGGTGGAGACGATGATGTAGATGATCCCGGTCAGCACGGTGCCGGTCATCGTCGAGCGCGGAATCGTTCGTCCCGGGTTGTCGACCCGCGCTGCCGGCACGCTGGCCGATTCGATGCCGAGCATCGCGAACAGGGCGATGGTGGAGGCTGCCATCACGTCGGCCAGGGTTACCGGCGTAGTCGGCAGGTGCGCGACATAACTCGCCGGCGAGGTCAGCAGCAGCCAGCCGCCGAGCAGCGCGATCGCCAGCATCGGCAACAGCTTCAGTGCGGTGGTGACGATCTGCACGCCGCCACCGGTACGCACGCCGAACAGGTTGACGATCACGATCGCCCACAGCAGGAACATGGCGAACAGCGCCGGCTGGAGCGCGCCCAGCGGCGGGAACACCACCGTCATGTAGCCGACCACGCCGGCCGCCAGTGCGGCATTGGTGAGCCACAGCGATACCCAGTACGCCCACAGCGCCAGATACGCTGGCAGCTCGCCCAGCGTGCTGCGAATGTAGCCGTACGGGCCTTCGGCGTCGGGCAGGGCACGGGCCAGATGCGAGAACACGCGGGCCAGCACCAGGCAGCCGGCCAGCACGATGATCCAGCCGATCAGGGCATTGAATCCGAACGGCGCCAGCGATGCCGGCAGCACGAAGATGCCCATGCCGATGACATTGCCCACGACCAGTGCCGTGCAGGTCCAGAAGCCGATCTTGTTGCTGTCGCGCATGCCGGCTTCCGCTTGAGGTCAGTTAAGAACGAGCGGTCGGCCGGAGCAGCGCATGCTCATGCGGATTCGCCAGCGGGGCCGGCATAAGCCGCGCGCAGCAGGTTCTGGAAATGCCAGACGCCACTCTCGCGTTTCGGGTTCAGCCGGCCGGGGACATAGCACCCGGACGCCAGTCCCTTTTGCACCGCTTCGCAGATCGCGATGTCCTCGTTCTGCACTTCGTCGCTGAATGCCTGGTCGGCGGCGATGCGTGCCTGGGCGCCGGCGTCTTGTGCGTAGTAGTAGTCGAACACGATGCGGCAGCGGTCCGGTCCCAGCGGCAGGATGCGGTTGGTCTGCAGCCGCCCGGGCATGATGTTGAGCATCACGTTGGGGTAGATGAAGTAGTAGAACGCCTGGCCGTCGCCGTAGAGCTCGGTGCTGTTGCGCAGCGGCGAGGATTGCAGCGAGTGCCACGCGAATAGTTCGGTGTCGTAGGCGCGGTAGTCCAGCACCCTGGACAGGCCCGGATGCACATGCGGCAGGTGATAGCCTTCGAGGAAATTGTCGACGTAGACCTTCCAGTTGCAGTCGATGTCGTAGTTGTCGCTGCGCAGGTAGCGCAGCGTCGACAGGTCGATCGGCGCGATGCGCTCGGCGATGCCGGCATAGACCTCGTCGAACGGCGGCACATCCGGCTCCAGCGCCACGAACACCAGGCCCTGCCATTCGTGCACGCGCAGCGGCGGCAGGCGGATGTCCTCGACCCGGAAATCGCAGGCGTCCTGCATCTCCGGCGCGCTGCGCAGCTGGCCTTCGAGGGTATAGGTCCAGCCGTGGTATTTGCAGTGCAAGGCGCGTGCGCCCTTGCCGTTGCACAGCGCCAGTGGCCCGGCGCGGTGGCGACAGACGTTGGGGAATGCGCGCAGCACGCGGTCCGGTCCGCGGACCAGCAGGATGGGTACCCCGGCGATCTGCTCGACGACATGGTCGCCTGGTTCGGCCAGTTGCTCCTGGTATGCCACCAGCTGCCAGCTGCGCGCGAATACCGCACGCTGTTCCATCGCCAGCATCGCGTCGCCCGCGTAGTAGCGGGCGGGCAGAGCGCGTGCGCAGTTGAGTTCCTCGACGGTGGTGTCGGTATGCATGAGCTGGTTCAGTCCCGGATGGATTGGTACGACGAGCAGTAGTCCTCCGGAGCTTCCATGTCCCGCGTACCGGCTCACGCCCGCAGCAGTGATTGCCTGATCCAGCCTAGCGTCTCTGCCGAACCGAGGGCAACCGCTTCCGGCTTGCCATGGGCGGGATACCGGCGCCCGACGCATTTGCCAACACCTACTATCTACCGGTCGGATTCAGTTGTAGATTGCGGCGATACCCGTGAGGAGCTGCCGCCGTCCATGCAACGCGCTGTGTCCCGGTTGTGCCGTCCGAGCCTCGATCCATACGGGCAGGGCACATTGTCACGGCGAGGTCGGCCGTGACGGGTATGTCAGCCAGCGGCACGCTGGAACAGGCTCTGACCCACGCGACACGCTTGCTGGAGCGGGATCCGGCACTGGCAGTCGAACAGCTCGACGAGATTTTGCAGGTAGCCGCGGGTCATCCGGCTGCGCTGCAATTGCTGGCCGCCGCACGCTCGCTGCAGGGAGACGTGCAGGGCGCGCTCGACATCCTCATTCCCCTGGCGCAAACCCAGCCGAACTGGGCCATGATCCATTTCGACCTGGGGCTGGCGCTGGGCTGCTGCGGGCGCGGGCAGGAAGCGATCCAGGCGTTGCGCCGTGCGGTGGCGCTGA
>DASZCB010000336.1:0-4030 GCA_035943575.1 Rhodanobacter sp.
GGCGCAGGGTCAGTGACCTGATCAAGCGCACGCGCTAAACGCACTGCCCCGGCACTGATCTGCATGCGGGCGATGCCTTGCACCTTCTCGTAGACTGGCCGCATGAGCGAATTCCCGAACCGCGAAGCCTGGCTCGACGAGCTGCGTAAACGCATTCCTGAAATCACACCGGCCCAGGCGTTGGCCCGGCAGGCGCAAGGCGGCTTGCTGATCGACGTGCGCGAAGACGTCGAGCGCGTCGCCGGCACGCCGGCCAACGCGTTGGGTTTGTCGCGCGGCTTCCTGGAACTGCGGATCGAACAGCTCGAAGCGGATCGTGATCGTCCGATGCTGATGTTGTGCGGCAGCGGTCAGCGCTCGCTGCTGGCCGCCGAAGCGTTGCAGCGTATGGGCTATCGGCAGGTCAGTTCGGTGACGGGCGGCTTCGGTCGCTGGAAGGTGGAGGGCTTGCCGGTTTCCAGCAGTGCACTCGATGTCGATGCTGCCGAACGCTATGCCCGGCAATTGCGGCTGCCGCAGGTGGGGGAGGCAGGTCAGGCCCGGCTGGCTGCCGCCAAAGTCGTACTGCTCGGCGCAGGTGGTCTCGGTGCACCAGCCGCGTTGTATCTGGCTGCGGCCGGTGTCGGTCAGCTCACTCTGGTCGACGACGACAAGGTCGAACGCTCCAACCTGCATCGTCAGATCATCCACGCCGATGCCCGCGTCGGCATGGCCAAGACCGAGTCGGCGCGGATCGCGCTGCAGGCGCTCAATCCACGCATTCGCATCGAGACGCGCTGCGAACGCCTGCAGGCCGGCAACGTGGAGCGACTGCTCGCCGGCCATGACCTGCTGATCGATGGTGCCGACAATTTTCCGGCGCGTTATTTGCTGGCTGCCGCTTCGCTGCGATTGAAATTGCCGATGGTGTACGGCGCAGTCGAACGTTTCAGCGGCCAGCTCAGTGTGTTCGATCCTCGTCGCGGTGATTCGCCGTGCTATCGCTGCCTGTTCCCCGAACCGCCGGCCGCTATCGATGCGCCGAACTGCAGCGAGGCTGGCGTGCTCGGCGTGCTACCCGGCATCGTCGGCCTGCTGCAGGCCACCGAGGCATTGAAGTTGCTGCTCGCACTGGGCGAGCCGCTGGTCGGCCGGCTGCTGAGTTTCGATGCTCTCGGCATGCACTTCCATGAAACCCGACTGCGGCGGGATCCGGATTGTCCTGGCTGCGGTGCGACAGCAGTATTCAGTAGCTACGAGGATATCGTGCGGTTCTGCTCTGCCGCGGACGTAGCTATGTCCGTCGGAATCAAACCGTAGACCGCAGCATCATGAGCCTGTCCATCCGCCCATAGTCGTTGTCGCGCGACCGCCTCGAAGCACGCGCCGATCCTGGCCGCGGTGTGTTGGCTCGCAAGATTGTCCGCAAGAGCCACGATCTCGATCCGGATCAATCCCAACCACTCGAAGCCAAAGCCAGCCGCCAGTACGGCGGCAGCGGTTGCCACGCCTTGTCGCTGGCGTGATTGGCGCACCCAGTAACCCAGGTTGGCGCTGCGATGGAGCAGGTTGAACTGGTTGAGACCAACGCCGCCAAGCAGCTCTCCCGATACCGCATCGAAAACCGGAAACGCGTAATGCTCTCCGGAGCGCCAGCCAGCCTGGCAGTGCGTTATCCATGAGCGCGCATCGTCCAGGCCGTAATCTGCACGACACCACGGCAGTCGACGGCCAACCGTGGCCATCGACTCGCGCGCAGCCTCAACCAGGGCCTGGGCATCGCGATCCTGCCAGTAACGCAGGTGCAGCCGTCCATCGGTCAGTTCCAGCGTGGTCGGAATGGTCTGGTTCGGGTCCATCGAGGGTGCCGTTTGTACGCATCAGGCTGAGCCCGGATAATGATCGACTTTACAGTCAGGCATCAACATGAGCGCACGTATCCTTGACGGCAAACGCATCGCACAGGAACTGCTGGATCGCGTGGGGCTGCGCGTTGCCGAACGGGTGGCACAAGGGTTGTCTGCACCCGGGCTGGCAGTGGTGCTGGTGGGCAGCGATGAGGCCTCGTCGGTGTATGTGCGCAACAAGCGCAAGGCCTGCCACCAGGTCGGTTTTCGCTCATTCGACTACGACTTGCCGTCCAGCACGACGCAGGAAGAATTGTTCGCACTGATCGATCGCTTGAACACCGACCCGAACGTGCATGGCATCCTGGTGCAATCGCCGCTGCCGGAGCATATCGACGAAGATGCGCTGGTCGATCGCATCGATCCGGATAAAGATGTGGACGGTTTTCAGGCCGTGAACGTGGGCCGCCTCGCGCTGCGCCGCTTCGGTCTGCGCCCATGCACACCGAAAGGCGTGATGACCCTGCTTGGTCATACCGACCGTCCGGTGCGCGGCCAGCATGCGGTGGTGGTTGGCGTCTCCAATCATGTCGGACGACCGCTGGCGCTGGAACTGATGATTGCCGGCTGCACGACGACGTCGTGTCACCGTTTCACACGTGACCTGGCGGGCTTCGTGCGGCAGGCCGATATCGTGATCGTCGCCGTCGGCAAGCCGGGGCTGGTCAAGGGTGAATGGATCAAGCCGGGCGCCGTGGTGATCGACGTGGGCATCAACCGGCTCGACGATGGCCGGCTGGTCGGCGACGTGGAATTCGATGCTGCCGCCGAGCGTGCCAGCTGGATCACCCCGGTACCTGGCGGGGTCGGTCCGATGACCGTGGCCACGCTGATGGAGAACACGCTGGAAGCGGCCGAGGCGCACAAGGTCGCTTAGTATTCAGCTGCACGGCTGTCGAGTCTCACGGCAGGGCGCGTATAATTCCCTCTTTGCAGCGGGACTTTTCGCATGCGTATCCTCGCCGAGGCCTTGACCTACGACGACGTCTACCTTGTTCCGGGCCACTCCATCGTGCTGCCGCGCGATGTGGATACCTCCACGCGGTTCACCCGCAACCTGCGCCTGAACATTCCGATCGTCTCCGCCGCCATGGATACGGTCACCGAGGCACGTCTTGCCATCACCATGGCGCAGAACGGCGGCATCGGCATCATCCACAAGAACATGACGGCCGAGCAGCAGGCCGCCGAAGTGCGGTTGGTGAAGAAGTTCGAAGCCGGCGTGATCCGCAACCCGATCAGCGTGGATCCGAATACCTCGATCCGCGAGGTGCTGCGACTCACCCATGCGCACAACATCTCCGGCGTGCCAGTGGTCGACGGTGGCAGGCTGGTCGGCATCGTTACCAGTCGCGACCTACGCTTCGAGCGCAAGCCCGACGATCCGGTGCGCAACATCATGACGCGCCAGGAGAAGCTGGTGACGGTCAGGGAAGGAGCCAGCCAGGACGACGTGCTGCTGCTGCTGCACAAGCACCGTATCGAGAAAGTGCTGGTGGTCAACGACGCGTTCGAATTGCGCGGGTTGATCACCGTCAAGGACATCCAGAAGGCCCGTGACAACCCGCATTCGGCCAAGGATCGCAACGAGGCGCTGTTGGTCGGCGCAGCGGTTGGTGTCGGTGGCGATACCGAGCAGCGCGTGGCTGCACTGGTCGATGCCGGTGTCGACGTGCTGGTTGTGGACACGGCGCACGGCCATTCGCAAGGTGTGATCGAACGTGCCGGCTGGGTCAAGAAGCACTACCCGCAGGTGCAGGTGATCGCCGGCAACATCGTCACCGGTGAGGCGGCGCGTGCGCTGCTCGATGTCGGCGTCGATGCGGTCAAGGTGGGCGTGGGCCCGGGCTCGATCTGCACCACTCGCGTGGTGGCGGGCGTGGGTGTGCCGCAGATCACCGCGATCGATATGGTCGCCACCGCGCTTAAGGACGAGATCCCGCTGATCGCCGATGGCGGCATCCGCTATTCCGGCGATATTCCGAAGGCACTCGCTGCCGGCGCGTCCACCGTGATGCTCGGCTCGATGTTCGCCGGCACCGAGGAATCGCCCGGCGAGGTCGAGCTGTTCCAGGGTCGCTCGTACAAGAGTTACCGCGGCATGGGCTCGATCGGTGCGATGCAGCTCGGTTCGAAGGACCGCT
>DASZCB010000337.1:0-8045 GCA_035943575.1 Rhodanobacter sp.
GCGATGTTCGGAAGATAGATCACCACCCGATCGCCCCTGCCTACATCCAGCGACCGCAGCGTGGCGGCGAACGCATTCACTTCCCAATACAGCTCGCGATAGGTGAACTCGCGGGTGACCTCGGTCTCGCTGGAAATCGCCACCAGCGCCAGTTGTTCGGCGCGTTCGGCCAGGTGCCGGTCGACGGCGTTGTAGCAGAGGTTGGTGGTGCCACCGACGAACCAGCGGCGGAACGGCGGATTGGACTGGTCGAGGATCTGCTGCGGCGGCGTATCCCAATGGATCAGCCGCGCCTGCTCGGCCCAGAACTGCTCCGGCCGATCGATTGACTGCCGGTAGAAATCCTCGTAGCGCATATTCGTCTCCGGGTTTTCACTACATCCAGCCTAGATCAAGCCAGCGCATGACATCAGCGCGACCATAAGTCTTAGCCAAACGCTGGGACGGCTTCCCCAACGCTTGACCCTCACGTAACGTGAGCCCCCATCCTATTGGGCACGCGACGCGAAAGGAGTAAAGACGATGTTGTTGACTGTGGGCGAACTGGCCAGGCGCTGCGGAATGACCGTGCGCACCCTGCACCACTACGACGCCATCGGCTTGCTCCAGCCCGCATCGCGGTCCGGTGCCGGTTACCGACTTTATGCGCGAGCGGACATTGAACGCCTGCATCGCATCCAGGCCTTGCGTCAGCTTGGCCTGTCGCTGACCGACATCGGCACTGCCCTGTCCGGACCACAACAGCCATTGGCCGAAGTGGTCGACCGCCAGATCGCACAGATCGACCGCGAGCTGACCGAGGCTGCCAACCTGCGTGAGCGGTTGGTGTACCTGCGCACACAACTGGCGAACGGACAGTCCCCTGACCTGGCCGACTGGCTGGACACGTTGGAGCTGATGACGATGTATGAGAAGTATTTTTCCCCCGAGGAACTGAAAACCCTGCCACTGCATACCAACCCGGATGTGCAGGTGGAATGGAGCGCGCTGATCAGCGCGGTGCAATCAGCGATGGACCGTGGTGCAACCACGGAAGACGCGGACGTGCAGATGCTCGCGCTGCGCTGGATGACAATGATCGAACGCGGCACCGGCAACAACCCCGATTTCCTCATGCGCTTGAACGCCATGAACGAGAACGAGCCCATTGCCCGCGCACGGAGCGGCATCACACAGGCACTGCAGACCTTCGTGGAAGAATCGGTCGTCGCAGCGCGGCTGGCGATCTTCGCGCGCTACCTGGACGCGCACGACATGGAACGCATGCGCGCCAACTACGGCCAGCAGATGTACGCCTGGCCGACGCTGATCGTCGACCTGCGCAATGCCATGGGCGAAAACACGCCCGCTGATGACCAGAAGGTGCAGCAGATGGCTAGGCGCTGGATGGAATTATTCCGTGCCTACGCCGGCGACGACGCCGCCACCCATGCACGCATCCGTGATGCGTATGCGGAAGAGCCCGACCTGCGCAGTGGCAGTTCGGTGGACGACGCACTGTTGAGCTACGTGCGGAACGCAATCGCCAGTCTGGCACCGACGGCACACTGAAGCACCGTGGGTGCCGTGCGCACTCACTGGCTGCGACACACCATAAAAAAGGAAGGGCGGCCAGAGCCGCCCTTCCCTCACTGTCGTTGACGAGCTCGCTTACTTCTTTGCGAACAGGTGCTCGACGCCGGCACGCTCTTCGCGCAGCTCCTTGTCGGTGGCGTCCATGCGGCCACGCGAGAAGTCGTTGATCGCCAAACCCTGCACGATCGTGTACTTGCCGTCCTTCACTGTCACCGGGTAGCCGTAGATCACGCCCGGCGCGATGCCGTACGAACCATCGGATGGGATGCCCATCGAGACCCAGTCGCCTTCGGCCGTACCCTGCGCCCAGAAGCGCATGTGGTCGATCGCAGCCGATGCGGCGGATGCCGCAGAAGAAGCACCACGTGCCTTGATGATCGCCGCGCCGCGCTGCTGCACGGTCGGGATGAAGTCGCTCTCGTACCAGGCCTGATCGATCAGTGACATCGCGGCCTTGCCGTTGACGGTGGCGTGGTGGATGTCCGGATACTGGGTCGAGCTGTGGTTGCCCCAGATCGTCATCTTGCGGATGTCGGTGGTATGCGCGCCGGTTTTTTCAGCCAACTGTGACAGAGCGCGATTGTGGTCAAGGCGAACCATCGCGGTGAAGCAGTTCGGATCCAGATCCGGCGCGTTCTGTTGTGCGATCAACGCATTCGTGTTGGCCGGATTGCCGACCACCAGCACCTTCACGTTGCGCTTGGCGTGCGCGTTCAGCGCCTTGCCCTGCGGGCTGAAGATCGCTCCGTTGGCTTCCAGCAGGTCCTTGCGCTCCATGCCCGGGCCGCGCGGACGCGCGCCGACCAGCAGTGCATAGTCGACATCCTTGAACGCGACGTTGAGGTCATCGGTAGCGACCACGCCGGCCAGGGTCGGAAACGCGCAGTCGTTGAGCTCCATCACCACACCCTGCAGCGACGGCAGCGCCGGGGTGATTTCCAGCAGGTGCAGAATCACCGGCTGGTCGGGACCGAGCATGTCGCCAGCGGCAATGCGGAACAGCAAGGCATAACCGATCTGGCCGGCGGCGCCGGTAACGGCAACTCGAACGGGGGCTTTCATGGGGTTGACTCCTTGGATGATGTGTTCAAATTCTTTGCAGGTGATCGTCAGACCAGTTCGGCGAAGAACTGCTGGATGCGCTGCAGGCCCGGCTCCAGCTGCGCGGTCGGGCAGGTATAGGAAATGCGCAGCGCGCGCGGCTCGCCGAAGGCCGAACCCGGCACGCAGGCGACGCCCTTGGCTTCCAGCAGCGCGGCGCAGAATTCGACGTCATTGCCGATCTTGATGCCATTGTGGCTCTTGCCGAACGCCACCGAAATATCCGGGAACGCGTAGAACGCGCCCTGCGGCCGCGGGCAGATCACGCCCGGAATCGCGCTGAGCGCCGCGAACACCGTGTCGCGCTTGCCGGCAAACTCCTTGCACTTGGCTTGCGGGATGTCTTGCGGTCCGGACAACGCCGCTACCGCAGCCGCAGTGATCACCTCCGGCAGGCTGGTGATGTGGTTGGAGTTGAGCGTGGTGATCGCCTTGGCGACCGCTTCCGGCCCGGCGAGCAGACCGACACGCCAGCCCGGCATGCCGTAGGTCTTGGACACCGAATCGACGAAGATCACCCGCTCGCGCAATTCGGGTTTCGCGAACACGAAGTTGTGGTAACCGAGGCCGTCGAACACCATCGAGTTGTAGATGTCGTCGGTGATCACCCAGGTGTCCGGATGCTTCGCCAGCACCTCGGCCAGCGCGGCGATTTCCTCGCCCGTGTAGACCATGCCGGTCGGGTTGGACGGGTTGTTGAACAGGAACACCTTCGGCTTGCGCGCCAGTGCGGTATCGAGCTGCGCCGGGGTGAGCTTGTAGTTCTGTTCCGAACCGCAGTGCATCACGTTGATCTTCGCACCCACGATGTCGGCGATGTCGCGATAAGTAGTCCAGAACGGCGCGGCGAAACAAATCTCGTCGCCGTCGTCCAGCAACGCTTCGGCCAGGTTGTACAGCACGTGCTTGGCGCCGATGCCGATCGACAGGTTCATGCGTGTGTAGCCGCTGAAGCCGAGCGCCTCGATGTGCTTCAGGAACGCGTCCAGCAACGCCTCGGCGCCGCGGTTGCTGCCGTACTGGCCGGAATCGTGCGACAGCGACTCGCGCGCGGCCGCATATACATGTTCGCCCGGCAGGAAGTTCGGTACGCCGATCGAGAAGCTGATGATGTCGCGGCCGGCAGCCTTGAGCTGCTTCGCCTTCTCGGCAATGACCATGATCGCGCTGGGTTTGGCGCGGCCAACACGCTGGGCAAGCTGGGGCATGGGTTCCTCGATGTCTGGGGATGAGGTCTGCAAACTCGCGAATTTTAGCATGCGGCGCTGCGACATCCCGCCGGATCGCAAAAGCTTGCGGGATCAAATGCCTATGGTGCAATCCAGCCAACTCGTTGCATGATGCAGACGCCGCCGCACCACGTGCACACGGTCGCTGGTGGAATTGATCGACTCAAAACAACCCAGGAGGTAGGCGTCCATGTTCCACCTGATTTGGTCCATCATCGTTGGCTTCTTCGTTGGTCTGATTGGCAAGTTCGTCCTCGATCACGTTTTCCACGCCGACATACACCTCGGCTTCTGGTTGACAGCCATCGTCGGCATCGTGGGTTCGGTCATCGGCGGTCTGATCGGCAGGGCGATCAGCGCACCGGTGCCTGACTCCAAGTTCCACACGGCAGGCTTCCTGATGTCGATCGTCGGCGCCATCATCCTGCTGCTGGTTGTGCACTTCGTGTTTCACTGAGTATCACCTTTGACCGGAGCGCAGGCATCGGTCTTTGCAGGCGGTACAAAAGAAATCGGCGGGGTAGCCCCCCGCCGATTTCTTTTATGAAATCACATCCGGCTTCAGGCCTGACCACCGAGCAACTTGCCGGCCAGACCTTCGAGCATACCCAGATTGAAACCGCCGCCCTGCCCGGCAGCCGGAGCCTGACCTTCGGGCGTCAGATGATCGACCGCATGCGGCAACACTTGTGAAAGCCCGTTGAGCACCACGCTGGGATCAACACCAAGCTTGCTTGCAGCTTCCTGTACCACCGACCCCATGCCGCCGTTCTGCAATGCCTGGCCGAGCTGTTCGCCCGACACGGCCTGATTGGCGCCCGTACCAACCCACGACTGCACCGCCCCGCCCAGGCCATGCTGCTGCAGCATGTTGACCAGGCCCTGCACACCGCCGGCTTGCTGGATCAACTGGCCAGCCACACCGATCAGCGAACCTGCACCCACACCAGCCTGTTGCCCCTGTCCTCCGAGCAAACTATCGAGGAATGACATGGTCGTTCTCCTTTTAATTGAATGAATAGGCGTGAAGCCCACCGATCATAGGCGCGCAAATAAGCATTTGTCATGACTTTGGCGCACAAAAAAACCGCCGGCTGCAGCCGGCGGTTTCCTGTAGTTCCGGTGACGAAAACTCAGCCGCGCTGGTCGAGCACCGCATTCCACTCTTTCACGCGATCGGACTGCGCAGCCAGCAGCGCGTCGACGTCGCCACCCACTGTGACTTTCTCGATCGCGTCGCCCTGCTGGATCGCGTTGACCACGGCGATGTCGGTCGCATCGACCACTTCGCCAAACACGCTGTGCTTGCCGTCCAGCCACGGCGTGGCGCCATGGGTGATGAAGAACTGGCTGCCGTTCGTGCGCGGACCGGCATTGGCCATCGACAGCACGCCCGGCTTGTCGTGACGCAACGAAGCGTTGAACTCGTCCTCGAACTTGTAGCCCGGACCACCACGACCACTGCCTTCCGGGCAGCCGCCCTGGATCATGAAATCAGCGATCACGCGATGGAACGACAGCCCATCGTAGTAACCACGCCGGGCCAGGTTGACGAAATTGGCGACCGTAACCGGTGCCTTGTCTTCATGCAGGCGCAGGTGGATCGGGCCGCGGTTAGTGGTGAAGGTGACATTGATGGTCATCGCGAATCCTTGAGTTCGATAGCTGCTTCGTGCACCGGCACGAGGGCCGCCAAGAATACTCCAGCACCGCTAATTAGGGGCACACCTTGTGCGCGATGTTTTACGCAACCGTGGCAAAGAGCGTCGCGCACAGGGCGCGCTCCCAACACAGGCCTGCTTGCCACAATCGCTAAGGCAGGCCCAGCTTGTTGCGCTCCAACGCACCCACGCCACGCGGCTGCGCCGCCGGTGCCGGTACGTCGGTCGGCCATGCCGCACCTTCGTACAGATGCGCCCACAATCGATCCAGCGCCGCATAGCCATAAGGCAGCAGCGGTACGTATCGATCGCCGAAACCAGGCAGCGCCAGGAACGCATCAAAGTGCTGCGCGTGCGGCACCTTCCAGTAAACCGGTTCACGCCCTTCGCCGCGCAGCCACTCCACATACGGCTCGGAGCTGAACGCGGTCGGCAACAGTCCGTCGCTGGCGCCATGCACCACCCACATGGGCAGGTCATGGCGTGGCAATCTGGCGGCAGTGGCCGCAACGGAAGCATGCAAGAACTGCGCTTCGTGATCTTCGCCAGTCCACAGCGCACGCAGGCCCTCGACGCTGATCAGGCTGGGATCGGCTGAGACATTCACGCTGCCGAACAGACCGATACCGTCGCCCGGCGGGATGCCCGAGCCGTCCGCCCACCACGCCGCCCGCGTTGCGGGATCGACCACGCCCGGCAGGCCCTTGGCGTCGACCGTCGCGTAATGGAAACCGCACGGCATGTCGCTGGCGCCGCGACGCAGATAAGCCGAGGCATATCCCGCGGCGATCACCCGCCACAGGTCGAACACGGTCGAGCTGGCGGCCGCACTCATCGCCTCGTCGGTCCAGCCTCGGACATGCAGATATTGATAAGCCTGCTCCGCCTGTTCGGCCACCGTGCGGCCGCTCAACTTGCCTTGCGCGCGCAGACTGGCGCATCGCAGCGGCCACGCCGGTGGCGGCAGACCTCGCGGCCCACGCGCGAACGGAGACGAATCGAAACGTGCGCTGCTCAGCGCGCACGGCAACCAGATCGCCGCCTCGGTGACGTAGTCGTACATCGCACGGCCGTGCTCGAGCACATGCACGTTCGGTTCCAGCGCCACCACGCCGGCGAAGAAGTGATCTTGGTCGAGGCCGGCCGCCTGCAACACCGCGCTGCCGCCGTTGGACTGGCCAGTGGCGATGATCCTGGTGTTCTGCGGCGTGAACGGCGCCTCGGCCGGAAACGCACGATCAAGCATTGCCAACCCGAACTGCGCGGCCTGGATCACCTGTTGGCCCCAGTCAGCCTCCGGGTTGTCGCAGGAGTTCATCTGCTTCACCGCAATGCCCGCGGTCAACGGCGCGGGGGCTGGCTGGAACTCCAACTCCGCCTCGCCGCGTTTCGCTCGGCGGCCGTCGAGCGAAACACCGCTGTCGTCAGCGTAGTCGAAATATCCGGCGCCGCCACCCTTGTCGGTATATGCCACCGCGCAGCCACGCGGCAGTCCCCATGCGCCGGCCAGCGCGATCGCACCGTAGATGCCGCGCGAACCGGACGAAGCCGTGACCACCAGGCAACGCTTCTGCCGGTCGAAATGATCCGGCAACTGCAACAGCACCCGATGCGGCGCGCGCGCGCCGGAGATGCGCGCAAACGCTTGGTATTCGCGCCCTGGCACAGCCGGAACGCCCCCATACACCGTGCCGTAGCCGCCGAGCGGGCCGAGGTCGGCAATGCCCTTCCAGCTGATCTGGATCGCCCGCCGGCGCAGTTCGTCCGCGGTGGGATCCAGCGGATCGGCAAACGGCAGCGACGCGCCCGCCAGACCATCCAGCCCCAGGCCTGCACTCAACAGGTCATCGTGACCGCGATGCTCGGTCACCCGCGCTTCACCGTAATCGACCTTACGCATGGCAGATTCTTCCTTGGTTGCGTTACTGGCACCAGCCGACAGCATGACGGATACCGGCGAATGAACGGGTAATCGAAATCACGGGCAAGTTGTCACATAAGTCCGTATAATCGGTTGATTAACCCTTCAAGAAACCTGCGCGACGGCCTGTGCGCCGCCCGAGTCGATCCCATGTCTATCGAAAAATTGCGCAACATCGCCATCGTCGCCCACGTCGATCACGGCAAGACCACCCTTGTCGATTGCTTGCTCAAGCAGTCCGGTACGTTCTCCGAGCGCACCGTGCTGGCCGAGCGCGTGATGGACTCGAACGACCAGGAAAAGGAACGCGGCATCACCATCCTGGCCAAGAACACCGCGATCGAGTGGAACGGCAACCGCATCAACATCGTCGATACCCCGGGCCATGCCGACTTCGGCGGCGAAGTGGAGCGCGTGCTGTCGATGGTCGACTCGGTGCTGATCCTGGTCGATGCGATGGACGGCCCGATGCCGCAGACCCGTTTCGTGACGCAGAAGGCGTTCGCGATGGGCTTCAAGCCGATCGTGGTGATCAACAAGGTCGACCGTCCGGGCGCC
>DASZCB010000338.1:0-2238 GCA_035943575.1 Rhodanobacter sp.
CCGACGTCACCATCAAGGTGATCGGCAAGCAGTGGTTCTGGACCTACCAGTATCCGGCGAGCAATTTCGGCTTCGACTCCCAGCCGCTCTCCGACGACGACGCCAAGAAGGCCGGCGAGCCGCGCCTCCTGGGTGTTGACCATGTCGTCGTCGTGCCGGTGAACAAGGTAATCGAGATCGTGACGACCGGCGCCGACGTCATCCATTCATGGGCCCTGCCGCAGATGGGCGTGAAGATGGACGCCGTCCCAGGCCGCCTGAACCACACCTGGTTCAAGGCGACACGGACCGGCACCTTCTATGGCGAGTGCTCGGAGTTGTGCGGTCCGCGCCATGACTTCATGCCGATCGAGGTCAAGGTCGTGAGCGATGCCGAATATGCGGCCTGGTTGGCCGACACCAAGAAGAACAAGAACGTCTATTCACCCATCGCTGACAATGACAGCGATGCCGCGCGCTTCGCAGCGCGCTAAAGAGGACCTTGCCAATGGCTGATCTTGCCCACGCGCATGACGACCACGCCCACGGTCATCCGACCGGCTGGCGGCGCTACGTCTATTCGACGAACCACAAGGACATCGGCTCGATGTACCTGATCTTCGCGATCTGCGCAGGTCTGGTCGGCGGCTTCCTGTCTATGATGATGCGCGCCGAGCTGATGGAGCCAGGCCTGCAGATCTTCAAGGACCCGCACACCTACAACGTGTTCGTGACAGGCCACGGCCTGATCATGGTATTCTTCATGATCATGCCGGCGATGATCGGCGGCTTCGGCAACTGGCTGGTGCCCTTGATGATTGGCGCGCCGGACATGGCGTTCCCGCGCATGAACAACATTTCGTTCTGGCTGCTTCCCTTTTCCTTCGCGCTGCTCGTGGCGTCGATGTTCGTGGAAGGCGACTCCGGCGGCATCGGCGTCGGCGGTGGCTGGACGTTGTATGCCCCGCTCTCGACCTATGGCTCACCCGGTCCGGCGATGGACTTCGCGATCTTCTCGCTCCACATCGCGGGCGCCTCGTCGATCTTGGGTGCAATCAACTTCATCACGACGATCTTCAACATGCGCGCGCCGGGCATGACCCTGCACAAGATGCCGCTGTTCGTCTGGTCGATCCTGGTGACGGTGTTCCTGCTGCTGCTCTCGCTCCCGGTTCTTGCCGGCGCGATCACCATGCTGCTGACCGACCGCCATTTCGGTACGTCGTTCTTCAATGCAGCTGGCGGCGGCGACCCGATCCTGTACCAGCATCTGTTCTGGTTCTTCGGCCACCCGGAAGTTTACATCCTGATCCTTCCGGGCTTCGGCATGGTCAGCCACATCATCTCGACCTTCTCCAAGAAGCCGGTGTTCGGTTATCTCGGCATGGCCTACGCGATGGTGGCGATCGGCTTCATCGGCTTCCTCGTCTGGGCGCACCACATGTACACGGTGGGTCTCAGCGTCGACACCAAGGCCTATTTCGTCTTCGCCACGATGGTCATCGCGGTGCCTACAGGCATCAAGATCTTCTCGTGGATCGCGACGATGTGGGGCGGTTCGCTGGAGTTCAAGACGCCGATGCTGTGGGCCTTCGGCTTCGTCTTCCTGTTCACCGTGGGTGGCGTGACCGGCGTGGTGCTGGCGAACGCCGGCGTCGATGTCGTGCTGCAGGACACCTACTACGTGGTCGGCCACTTCCACTACGTGCTGTCGCTCGGCGCCGTGTTCACGATCTTCGCGGGCTTCTACTTCTGGTTCCCGAAGATCACCGGCTACATGTACAGCGAGTTCCTGGGCAAGCTGCACTTCTGGATCACGTTCATCGGCGTGAACATCGCGTTCTTCCCGATGCACTTCCTGGGTCTTGCCGGCATGCCGCGCCGCTACGCGGACTATCCGGATGCCTTCGCAGGCTGGAACTACGTCTCGTCTATCGGCGCGTTCATTGCCGGCTTCGGCGTGCTGGTCTTCCTTGCCATGCTGGCGGAAGCCTTCGCGCGCAAGCGCATAGCGGGTGACAATCCGTGGGGTGCCGGTGCGACGACGTTGGAATGGACGCTGCCTTCGCCGCCTCCCTTCCACCAGTTCAACGAACTGCCGAAGATCAACTAGATGGCGCTGGTGACATCAACCGCGGACACGCGCATCGCCTCGGTCGGCGATTACTTTGCGCTGCTCAAGCCGCGGGTGATGTCGCTCGTCATCTTCACCGGTCTTGCCGGCATGGTGGCGGCGCCGGGCCATATCGACCTGCTCAC
>DASZCB010000339.1:0-2383 GCA_035943575.1 Rhodanobacter sp.
AATGCGTGGATGTATCGCAAGCATCCGTCGAATCAAGCGAGACCTTCCCGCTGTCGTTTGCGCAGCAGCGCCTGTGGTTCCTCGATCAATTGGAAGGTCAAAGCTCTACATACAACATTCCGTTGGTCGTTCGATTGAAGGGCGCACTTGATTGCGAAGCGCTGCAAGGCGCTCTCAACGATATCGTGCATCGCCATGATGCGCTGCGCGCGTATTTTGAAAATGTCGACGGTACGCCGGTGCAGCGGATCATGCCGCGACTGGACTTGGTGCTCGAGCTCAATGATTTGCGCCATTCGACGCCGAAGGAACGCGAGGCTCAGGCGCAATGGCTGATGCTCGATGAGGCAGGTACCCCCTTTGACTTGCAAACCGGACCCTTGATCCGAGGCAGCTTGCTGCAACTAGAGGAGCAGGAATATCTGCTGTTGTTGACCATGCATCACATCGTCTCCGATGGCTGGTCGATGGGCATCCTGGTGCGGGAAGTCGGTGCGCTGTATGCGAATCATGCGCTGGGTACGCCTTCGTCGCTGCCTGAGTTGCCGATGCGCTATGTCGATTTTTCCAGGTGGCAGCGGCAGTGGCTGAGCGGTGACGTGCTGGATCAGCAGCTGAACTATTGGAAGCAGCAACTGGCGGATAGTCCCAGCTTGCTGACCTTGCCCAGTGACCGGCCGCGTCCGACGGTGCAGAGTCAACACGGCGCTATGCTGTCCTATGCCGTTCCTGCGGAGCTGAGCATCAAGCTGCAGGCATTGAGCCGGAAAACGCAGAGCACCTTGTTCATGACGCTGTGCACGGCGTTCAACGTGTTGTTGGCACGTTACTCCGGGCAGACCGATATCTGCATCGGTACGCCGATTGCCAATCGTAATCGTGCCGATATCGAGGGCATGATCGGCCTTTTCGTCAATACGCTGGTGTTGCGTACCCAAGTGGATTTGAGTCTCGGATTCACCAGCTTGCTCAAGCAAGTGCGCACCCACACGCTCGATGCCTATACGCATCAGGATGTGCAATTCGAACAATTGGTGGAGATGCTCCAGCCGGAACGGCATGCCAGCTATTCGCCGCTGTTCCAGGCCATGTTGGTATTGCAGAACGCGCCGATGGGCGAACTGGCCCTGCCGGGTCTGTCGATGAGCGTGCTGGATAGCAAAAGCACCACGGCAAAATTCGATTTGACCTTGGCGCTGACCGAAGGCAAGGACGGCTTGTACGGCGACTTCGAATACAGCACCGATCTGTTCGAGGCGAGCACGATCGAGCGCATGGCCGATCATCTCACGCGCCTGTTGTACGCCATCGTGGCGGACCCGACTTGCCCAATGGACGAGCTGGTCATGCTTGGCGACGACGAACGCCGCCTCATGTTGTCCGAATGGAACGATACCTTCGTCGATTTCTCCGACGAGGGGGTACACGCGCAGGCTATTCACCAGTTGTTCGAAACGCAGGTGGCGCGTACACCGGGTCATGTGGCGGTGATACACGAAGGAACCGCGCTCAGTTATGCCGAGCTGAACGAGAAAGCCAACCGACTGGCCCATCATCTGATGACGGTCGGCGTGCGCCCGGATGCCCGAGTGGCGATTTGCGTGGAACGTGGCGTGGAAATGCTGATCGCCATACTGGCAACGCTAAAGGCGGGTGGTGCGTATGTGCCGCTGGATCCTGCGTATCCCGTAGATCGGTTGGCTTACATGCTGGAAGACAGCGAGCCGCTGGTGCTGCTGACGTGCCTGACGGACGGTAACCGCGCTCGCCTGGATCCAACGCTACAAGCACAGACTATGCTTAAGCTGGATCTGCACGCCGATGTATCGCGCTGGGCGCATGAGTCCGTTGGCAATCCGGGCCTTGATGCGACGGGGTTGTCGTCCCAGCACCTTGCCTATGTGATCTATACGTCGGGCTCGACCGGACAACCGAAAGGAGTCATGGTTGAGCACGCCACGGTGGTCAATTTAATTCATAACCATGTGCGCACGTGTGCACTCACGGCAGCGGATCGTGTGCTGCAGTTTGCCTCCTTTGCCTTTGATGCCTCGATCGAAGAGATTTTCCCTCCGCTGACGGTGGGTGCGACGGTGGTGCTGCGGCCAGCCGAATTGATGGCGCCGGACGAGTCATTTTTGCAGCTCTTGCGAGATATGCGCATTACGGTGGCTGAGTTACCCACTGCGTTCTGGCAACAATGGGCGCAGCTGGAAGAGCCCGAACGTCATGCTGGAAGAGAATCGCTGCGCCTGGTGGTAGTGGGTGGCGAGAAGGCGGAAAAACGCCACCTCGATCAATGGCGGCGGACCGCATTGGGGCGGGAGTGCTGGCTCAATACTTATGGCCCAACCGAAGCGACGGTGTATGCAACGGCATGGAT
>DASZCB010000340.1:0-3885 GCA_035943575.1 Rhodanobacter sp.
GAAGACACCGGGATTGTCTCCCTCGGGGGCAAGCTGCCTATGACGGCGCAAAGCAAAGCGTTGTTGTCTGAAAAAATGTTCATGGGTATGTCCATGATCATGGCTCCCAAGGGACTGGGGGGAATTATTCATTCGCTGGAATTCTTACCAAGCCGCGAGAGGACAGAAGTTCTAGCGTGTTGGCCTGACTTTGCGAATGCGATTCCAGACGACAGCATTGGTTGGGGGCTATGGGCCGCGCGGGTACACTTTCCTGTAGATCCATCGGAGTTGGCGGGAGCGGATTTGGTGCGCGTGGCAAGCGACCTGACCCGAACTTGGCACCCGAATATGCATCAACTGATTCAACTGACCGACCCTGCGACCACGCAGTGCATCAGCATTCGCACCTCTGTACCGCCGGCGCCGTGGAACAGTGACAACGTCACCTTGCTCGGTGATGCCATCCACACCATGACACCAGGTCGGGGTGCGGGGGCTAATACGGCTCTACGTGATGCCGCTCTGCTTTGCAAAACGCTGGCGGAGGTCTGCCAGGGCTCCAAGCCACTCGTTGATGCCATTCACGCTTATGAGGCCGAGATGCTTCGCTACAGCAAAGAAGCGGTGCTTGAGTCGAGAAAGCAGATGAATGCCAACGACATGATTCACAAGCCGGTCCTCGGACGAATCCAGCTGGTAGTCATGCGTAGCGCCATGCGCCTGATCAACAACGTGCCGGCGTTCAAAAGGCGTGTGACTGAGAAAATTCTGCGCGTTCGTGGGGCCAATTGAGGTCGCTGAAGTAGCGACTTCTACCCAGGGTTGGAAAGAACACGGGCGATACAAGCGCGACTTGCACCGGCAGCTTTTTGCCAGAGTTCTGGGCCAAAGCGAACCATCCAGATGTTGGTCTTTCCGTTGTCCCAATCCCCCAACGGGGCTGAACCCATCGGATGAGCGAGCTTTCTGCTCGCAAAATACAAAGTACGAAGGTCGAGGCTCATTCGTGACTCGACTTCGGACGTCTTCGGGTCACTCCATCCGGGAAGCGCCAACGCACAGACCAATGGATGGTTTCCCAAGGGATCGAACGCGATGAACAGTCTTTCCGGTCCTGGTAACGCGCCATGCGAAGCCGCATTCCTGTCGGAACTGAAGATGACAAACCGCTCTAAGGGGTCGACAAAGGGATCAACATCGTTGGACTGTCCGTTGCTGAATCCAACATTTTGTGAGTTTTTGTAGGAACCATCATGCTTACTTGTTGCACGGTGAAGGCGGAAACGACCCGTGGTTGGATCGGTCGCCATAAAGAACAAGTCGTTGTTCTTGGCGATGGAGGGTGTCCAGACCGAGTTACTGCGGTTGATGGTCGGTGGCAATCGGTATGGCTTACCCCATCCATTCGCACTCACATCCACCCGCCAAAGATTCCCACCAATCTGATCTTGGCCGAAATAGTTCGCGTGGATGGGTTTGCCCTTTTCGGTCGACGGCCGGTCGGATACGAACACCACATAACCTCCGTTCGGAGCGTATGCAGCCTCAATGTCGTGCCAAGTTCCAGAATAGGGAGCGGCGGTTGGCGCTGACCAAGACATCTCCTTGCGTTTGGACTCTAAGATGGTGAACCGCTGACTGCCGTTGCTTCGCGTAAAGAGCATGCTTGGTGAAGTGGGCGAAAAAGCGGGTGCGAAGTCGCTGTTGACGCTGGAGATGTTGCCGGGTGCAAACACTCGGGGAATGTCGGTGCCGCTCGCTACAGGCGGACCACCAAAAAATGCAACAGCAAGGGCCAGGGAAACGAAGGTGTATCTCATAAGGCTTCCTGGAGTCGATGACATGAGGGCTAGCTGACAATTGTCAGCTAGCGGCCGTGATTGGTATCACTGAATCAGACAACGTGTTTCACGAGACTATCCTCGCGGGGCAAGTCTTTTCATCAGACCAATCGTTGCATCGATGCGGCACAGACTTGGATGGGGTAAAGGATGGAGAAGGTCGCGATTAAGGCGATGACGGGATGGAGATTCGGAATGCTCTGTGCTGCACAGATTTGGTTGGCTCATACCATCGCGTTTTTTTCCCATGAGTATGCGCATTCATTTACGGCCTGGCTGCTCGGTTTCAAAATGAATCCATGGCTACTGCACTTTGGGACTTTGAGTTTCTCCAACGTGATTGCCATGATGCAGGTCAACGAAAACGTTGACTACGATCTCATCTACGCGCAGGGCCATAACTATTTGGCCGCTTTGATTGGGTTTGCCGGTTTTGGCATCGGCAACGTTTTGCTATACGTCCTCTGCCGAGTGATCCTCGCCGCACGCAAGATTTCGCTGACTCCAATGTGGCGCCTCTTTTTTTTCTGGTTGTGCTTGATGAATGTGGGAAATTTCTACGACTACATCCCCATTCGTACCATCGACCCACAAGGCGATATTGCGCACATCGTTACAGGTCTTGCGTGCTCACCATGGACGGTTCTGATTGTTCTAGGTATCCCCACTACCTGGACCCTGTGGCATCTCTTCTGGCGGCTTCTTCCACAGGCCATGGCACAGTCTTTCCCGGGTCAGCCTAGGAGGCAGGAAGTGCTGCGTGCCGTTTCTATCTATCTCGTCTTTGTCTTTTTCGCTGGAGTCGGCTTGTTCTCACAAAGCCATGTGTCGAAGGTCCTTGCTGGCCTCTCTTTCTTGTTCGCGTTACTCGTTCTTGCTTATCTTCGATATGGCCGGCGTCAGCCCGAGGCTCGACTGAGCGAGCGATCTTGATGGCCCATATCGCAGGAATCCCCGGTCAGCCTGCACGATGGTCAGCCACTGCCAGAACCCGCAATCGGAAGCAAGTCGAGTTTCGCAAGGTAGGGAAGGGGCTTGTAAGCCGCACCTAGTGGCTAAAAGCGACACGATTTGACTTCAGCGAAGAGTTTCCAACATCTGACGAGCCGCGTATATCGAAACGCCATATCGTTCAGCGACGGTGCGAGGTGCATTGTGCCAACCATCCGAGCTGGATTTCGATAGTTGTAGTTCTGCGAGGCTAAGTGATTGAAGGCAGTTCTGATGACGCTCTCTCAACTCCCAAGTGAGTTTCCTTCGGTGAGCAACAAGCTGCTTAGCCATCTTGGGAAACCAATACAGCGCCGTTGTTCTATAGACCCCCAATTCTGCGCATATCCGATCTAACGATCGGCCTTCAAGCCCTTGGTTGAGCGATATTTGGATCTCACGATGCAGCTGTATATGGTGGTTCCGCGGTACCGCGCGTCGTGCCCCACAATCTTCCAACTGTGCGGAATCGATCTGGGGAAGGGGCTTTATCTTTGCGGCCAATGTCGGATCGATCAGGATATCGACGAGAGGAACCTGAAATTGCAGCGCTACGCGCAAGAGTGAACTGATTAAGCTTTTTCGCGGTCGTTTTTTCGTATGAAAATAATCTCCAAGCGTATCTACAAAGCGACCACGTCCTCTGACGCCTTTGATCTGATCGTAAAAAACGCCAGGAGATTCCTCGAAAAAGACACATTGTGGGTGCTGACTACAGAACTTAAGGAGTTCGAGTAAATCGTGTTCGCAATGCGATGGCCTAGGGGCGAGGCGCCAGGAATCAGGGTTTGCACAAAGATTCGCGGCACAGGTCGAGCAGACGAACCATGACCGACCCCCGCTTCGAATTTGGGCTGTCCCACAACTTGGGCAGCAGTTCTCTAAGCGAAGTTTGTGAATAGGGCACCGACAAATTGGCTTGAAGCGCCAAAGCAATTTCTCGTAGGGTGCTTGAGAATCCAGCTCCCACTCACGCATGCATGCGGGGCACCAGTGATGTACATGGCGTAAAATTTCACCCACATGTCTGCCGCTGACCTTCGAGAAAGCACGCAAAGTCATGCTGGCCAAT
>DASZCB010000341.1:0-9296 GCA_035943575.1 Rhodanobacter sp.
CATGAAATCCGCACGCCGATGAATGGTGTGATCGGCATGCTCGAGCTGCTTGGACGCACGCCGATCAATGCCGAACAGCGGGAACTCCTGCGCGCCGTGGAGGATTCGGCGGATGTGCTGCTGCAGGTTCTGAACGACATCCTGGATTTCTCCAAGCTCGAGGCCGGCGACCTCCGGCTCGACGAAACGCTGTTCGATCCACGCGTGCTGATCGACAACGTCGTCAGCGTGATGGCGGCACGCGCACAGTCGAAGGGGCTCGACGTGCATCTGGCTATCGACGCCACCGTAGCAGGCGCCCTGCGCGGCGATGGCGTACGCCTGCGCCAGATCCTGCTGAACCTGCTGAGCAACGCCACCAAATTCACGGAGCGCGGCAGCATTGCCGTGCGGATGGTCGTGCTTGGCGACGATGGCACATACCAGCATCTGCGCATCAGCGTGGCGGATACCGGTATCGGTATCCCAAAGGACAAGCAGGCCACGCTATTCAATCCATTCACCCAGGCCGAGGCCTCAACCAGCCGCCGCTACGGTGGCACCGGGCTGGGCCTGGCCATCTGCCGCCATCTGGCTCAGCTGATGGAAGGCTCGGTCGAGCTGAGCAGCGAGCCCGGACTGGGAACGACGGTGGGATTCGAAGTCCGCCTGCCTGTAGCACGACGGGAAGCAGCCGCGCCGTCCGGATTGCATGGGCGTCACGCCGTCGTGCGGATCAGCTCAGCCGAAACCGCCGCGGCATTGAGCGAACACCTGAAATCGCTGGGCATGACGGTGGAGCAAGCCACCCCCCCGCAGCCGCTGCGCCAAGGCATGGCGGCGAGTCTGCTGTTTGTCGACCCGACCGACACGGACAGCGAAACCCAGATCAGCGCCCACGTCGTCGCCGTCACGGAAGATCCGCTCCCGTCGACCGGGATCGAACGCAGGGATGAGCGACTGTTCCTCAGTGCGAACCCGCTGAAGTGGCAAGCGTTGGTGCGTGCCTGTCTCGCCGCACTTGAATTGCGCGACAACATTACGCTGGAAAATACCTCGCTCGTCCCTTCCGGAGCGATGACGGAGGTCGATTCTTCGCTGCCCTCATCCCTGACCGATCTGCCTACCCATCGCGGTCACATCCTGGTTGCCGAAGACCATCCGGTGAGCCAGAAGCTGATCCTTCGCCAGCTGGCGCTCCTGGGTTTGAGCTGCGACGTGGTGGACAACGGGCGCGACGCTTTCGAGGCGCTGAGTGGAAACGAATACGCGCTGCTGCTCACCGACTGCAACATGCCCTTGATGAGCGGCTATGAACTCGCCACGGCATGGCGCCAGCACGAAGCGGAGACTGGAAGCCAACGACGGCTTCCCATCATCGCCATGACTGCCAACGCGATGGCCGGCGAGGCCGTGCGCGTCCGCGGCGCCGGCATGGATGACACCCTCAGCAAGCCGCTGCAGCTTCTCCAGCTCAGCCAGAAAATCAGCCAATGGCTGCCGGAGCAATCGGCATCCTTGAGTGCCTATGTGCCGCTCCCTCATGATTCGGCTTATCTGGCTGGCCTGACCGGCGGCAACGATGAGTCTGGCTTGCACGCCGAGATGGTGCAGGCCTTTTCGAGCGCGAGCCGCGATGATTTGCTTGAACTTCGCCGTTGCGTCGAAAGCGGCGATACCGCAGCTGCGTCCCTGAGTCTGCACCGCCTGCTCGGCGCCCTGCAGCTGTTCAACGACGGCATGCTGCTTGACCAAGGCAGGCAGCTGCTTGAAGCCCTGCATGATGGACCGGCTGAAGAAGCCCTTTCCCAGTTACCCGGCTTTGCCCAGGAGGTTGAAGCCCTGCTCTCGAACCTGAACAGCGAATCAGCAGGATAAACAGGTCAATTAGCTATTTCCCCGGGTGTCCATGACAATAGGAATTGTCTGTATGCCGCATGAGGTCTGTCGAATCCGGATGATTCGGCGCTCCTGGAAGGATCGAGCGGATAAACGTCAGGGGAGATACTGGAACGAGGTTTTCCTATGGCACACCGGGTTTGGGGGCAGCTCCAGCTTAGTCGCTGGTTATTTGCTGTATCGCTTGCCGTCGCTTTCGCTCCGGTCGCTGCAGCACCGCTCGCCGATTGGAACTACAGGGTACGGCCCAATGACACGATCTGGGATCTGGCCGGCCATTATCTGAAGCCAGACGTCCCCTGGCAGAAGCTGCAAGACTACAATCACGTTGCTGACCCGCTTCACTTGCCGCCGGGCATGACCTTGCACATTCCGGTAGCGTGGTTGCGGATGGAGCCTGCCAAGGCCAAGGTTATCGCCGTCATCGGCAACGCCACCGCCACTTCGTCCGGCAACGCTCAGCCGATGCCCGTCACGCAGGGCATGTCGTTCGGCTACGGCGCCACCTTGGTGACCCAGGGCGATACCAGCCTCACCCTCGAATTCGCGGACGGTTCGCGCATTCTCGTGCTGAGCAACAGCGAGTTGTCGCTCGATCGCCTTAGTGCCTATGGCAACACAGGCATGGTCGACACGCGTCTGCGCCTGCAGCACGGACGCATCAACAGCGATGTGACTCCGATGAACGGGAGTGCTGCTCGCTTCAGTGTGTCGACTCCGGGAACGATCTCCAGTGTGCGTGGTACCCACTTCCGCGTCATCGCTGACGCGGAAGCAGGAACAGCAAGGACGGAGGTGACCTCCGGCAAGGTCGACGTCGGCAACGACAAGCGGCATGTATTGGTGAAAACGGGTCTTGGCGTAGCTACCGCCGACGGCGCCTCGCCGGGACAGCCGCGATCGCTGTTGCCGGCACCGACGCCTCCATGCCCGACGGCGCCCATCCATCAATTTCCGTTCGAATTTCAGTGGAATGCGGTGGCGGGTGCGCAGCATTACCGCGTGCAAGTAGCGCGCAGTGCGAAATTCGAAGCGCTGCTGTTGGACCGTATTGTCGACGACACTCGGACTGTCATTCCGGATATGAGCGACGGCACCTACGCGATCCGTGTGCACGGTATCGGTACCGATAAGCTCGAAGGCCTCGACGCCACCTGCGCGACAGTGACCATCGACGGCCACCCGCAGCCGCCGCTGATCGTGTCGCCACAGCCGGATACCAAGGTACGCGATACCCGGCCACAATTCCGCTGGACGGAAAGCCAGCAGGCCGTGTCCTACACTTGGCAGCTGGCCAGCGACCCGGCGTTCGAGCACATGCTGGCCGAGCAGTCGCAAGTAACGGGAGGCGATGTGCGTCCACCCAACTCGCTACCTTTTGGGCGTTACTACTGGCGCATCGCCAGCCGCGACGGCGCCGGAAAGGTCGGTCCGTACACCCACGCGCTTCCCTTCGACCTGGTGCCCGAACCGGCTTCTCCCGTGTCCGGCGAGCCAAAACGTTCGCATGGCGATCTGGTACTGAGCTGGTCCGCGGGCACGCCTGGTCAGCGTTATCACGTGCAGGTCGCGCGCAATCCGGCATTCACTCAGCCGGAAGTGGATACCACGCTCGATGAACCGGAGATCGATCTCAAGAAGCTATCGAGTGGTAAGTGGTACGTGCACGTGCAGACCATCGACACCGACGGCTACGCCGGGCCATGGGGCTCGCCGCAAAACACGCGCATTCCATGCATGGCGTGTCGCTGGGCTGCAGCAGGCGGTGGCGCGGCGCTGCTGTGGCTGGTGCTTTGATGCGATGAACGGTGACAGCCGCGCTGACGAGTGGATCTCCTGTCGGCGGCGCAGCAGTCGATGATGCGTCCTGACCCGCTCGTCGTACTCAAGCGTGCGCTAGCCTGGATGATCGGCGTCGCCGCGCTCACCCTGATCATGGCCAGCGGCGCGGCCACCCGGCTCGACAACACCTTCTACGACCTGCACATGCGTCACTGGTCGTATCGGACCAGCGACGCTGTGGTGATCGTGGCGATCGACGCGAAGAGTCTGTCGAAGCTCGGCAATTGGCCGTGGTCGCGCGCGTTGCATGCGCAACTGCTTGATCGCCTCACCAGTGCCGGCGTTCGTGGCATCGGTATCGATCTCACCATGGCCGAGCCCGACATCAATCACCCGGAAAACGATCGCGCCCTGGCACAGGCCATTCGCCGAAACGGACACGTCGCCATGCCCGTGTTCGCCGAAGCCGCTGAGCTTGGTGGCACGCTCGAGGAGATGCTGCCCACGCCGGAACTCGCGCGTAAGGCGACCATCTTCGGTCACGTCGATGCCGCCAAGGACGATGACGGCGTCATTCGCGGCGCCTATCTGAAAGCCGGCCTTGGACGTCCATATTGGCCAGCACTTGGCCTCGCCGTCTATGACATGGATCGGAAAACGCAGGCGTCATTGCCGTCCAGTCTGCACAGTCCCGAACCGGAAGTAGAGTCGCCTTACCAATGGATGCGCGACGATTATGTCCTGCTGCATTTCGCTGGCCCGGCCGGCAGCTTCAATCAGGTCTCCTACGTCGACCTGCTGGAGGGCCACGTACCAGCCGCGCTACTCAAGGGGCGCTGGGTGCTCATCGGCGCTACCGCCTCGGGACTCGGCGACTTGTTGGACACCCCAGCCTCCGGCGGCGACGAGCGTATGCCCGGCGTCGAATATCAGGCCAACCTGCTCGAATCCATCAAAAACGCCGGCACGTTGGTGCCGTTGAATTTCACGAGCCAGTTTCTCATCGGTGCCGCGTTACTGGCGTTGCCATTGCTGCTCTACGGCCTGCCAGGATTCCGCCATGTCTGGCCTGTCGCGGTGGTTTCGCTACTCGCATTTTTTGCGTTGAGCATCGCGCTATTGCGGTCGGCCGGATTATGGTGGCCACCTGTAAGCTGTTCGATGGTCATCGTGATTGGCTTGGCGGCGGCGTCCGCACTTCATAAACTGAAAAAGCGCCCCCATTGAAAAGCTCCGCCGTCGAGGACCATGGCACGCTGGCGCCGACCGAACCCGAAAGCATTTAGCCGCCTTCAAATTCCGGCCACGTCCTGCTCAGCGGCCGAAGATGATTTCCTTGCCTTCGTGATCGCGGTCCCAGCCGCGCAACTGGTCGCGTATGTGCGCGATACGCTGACGACCGAGTGCGTTGCGTTCTTCGTCGAGCACCTGGCCATCCAGCAATTCGGCAAGACGTTGTGCAGTGGGCAGCATGGCGTCCCACGCGTCGAGTGCGGGCAACGGTCCGGGCAAGGTCATGAAAAAGCTCACGCCGGGCGTCTGTAGCGCATCCA
The DNA here is from genome assembly GCA_035943575.1 of Rhodanobacter sp. Classification (GTDB taxonomy): domain Bacteria; phylum Pseudomonadota; class Gammaproteobacteria; order Xanthomonadales; family Rhodanobacteraceae; genus Rhodanobacter. Next base: position 5,214 of record DASZCB010000341.1, read on the forward strand.
GTCGGGCCAGATCGAAGTTGCCCGGCTTGAGCATGTTGGCGACGCTGAAGATGGGGCCAAGTTCGCGCTTGCCGTCGAGCAGACGGTGATAGATGCCCATGTCACCGAATTCGAGGCCCGCCTTCTCGGCGGCCACGACCATATCCGGGCCGTTGAAGTGCCCTCCTTCGCGTGCCACCACGAACAGCGTGACGATGCGTTCCACGGCCAGCTGTGCCGGACGCCGGCCGAGATCCGAACGTGGCGGTGCGACTGTGGCAGCTGCGGCGGTCACCGCAGCAGGTTCTGCTGGCCGTGTTGTGGCCGGCGATGGGACATCCCGCGACATGGGCTCGGCCGAGCTGGGCGCGCGCAGAGCGTCGACGATGGACGCCACATGGTCGGCCAGTTTGGGCTGTGGTTTTGCTTTGGCCACGGCGGGTGCCGGCATCTGCGCACGTTCGCCGGATAGCGTGGCACCCAGGCGCTCAAGCTCTTCGCGCAAGCCCACTTCGAGTTCGCCCTGCTCGGGTTTTGCGTCGCCGGCCAGTGGATCATCAACGACCGAGTCGAACGCACTGAACGAGGGTTCTTCGCCAGCGCCTGGCTCGCCCAGCGTGGGTTCGCGACGTTCGCCGCCGTGCGGACTGGGCACGATTCGACGTTTGCCCTGCTCTTTTTTCGGCTGACCGAACAACCAGATCAGCGCCAGCACGATCAGGCCGACAATCAGCAGCGGAATGCCGACGGCAGGGTTCCAGGCAAAAGCGAGCACGGGTTGCAGCGTCATCATGGGTTCCTCAGGCAGCTCCGGCCAGTTTAGCCGCTTCGGCGAGATCTACCTGCACCAGTCGCGATACGCCTGGCTCGCGCATGGTCACGCCGCACAGCTGGGTGGCTGCTTCCATGGTGGCCTTGTTGTGGCTGATGAAGATGAATTGCACTTTTTCGCTCATCTCGCGTACCAGGCTGGAGAAGCGTCCGACGTTCGCTTCGTCCAGCGGCGCATCCACCTCGTCGAGCAAGCAGAATGGCGCCGGATTGAGGCCGAAGATCGCGAAGACCAAGGCCACGGCCGTCAATGCCTTCTCGCCGCCGGAGAGCAGCGTGATGTTGGAGACGCGCTTGCCCGGCGGCCGCGCCATGATCGACACGCCGGTATTGAGCAGATCGTCGCCGGTCAGTTCCAGATAGGCATGACCGCCACCGAACAACCGCGGGAACAATTCCTGCACGCCGGCATTGACCTTGTCGAAGGTTTCCTTAAAACGCTGGCGCGTCTCGCGGTCGATCTTCTTGATCGCGCCTTCCAGTGTTTCCATCGCGCTGACCAGATCGGCCAGCTGATTGTCGAGATAGGTCTTGCGCTCGCTCTGCTCGGCATGTTCCTGGATCGCGGCGAGGTTGACCGGTTCCAGACGGGCGATCTTCTGTCCAATGTCACCAAGCTGCAGGCGCCACTGGTTGGCGTCGATGTCATCGGCCAGTTCGGCCAGCAAGGTTTCCAGTTCAAGACCTGATGCGGTGATCGCCTCGGCCAGTTGTTCGGCACGCAGATGCAGTGCCTGCGCGGCAAGGCGTTTCTCGGACAGGCTTTCGCGCAAGTTCGACAGACCCTGCTCCGCCAGATGACGTTGCTGCTCCAGCTTGCGGAACTCGATGTCGCAATCTTCCAGCGCACGACGCGCTTCGACCAGCTGCTTGTCGACCAGCAGGCGCTGATCCAGATAGGTCTGTCGCTCGCTTTCGAGTTCCGCGATGGGGTCGGAGCCGGCGGCGAGTTGTTCGGTGATTTCGGTGCGGCGCGATTCGATCTGGCGCAGTTGGGTGTCCATGCGACCCAACGCCTGTTCCAGCGAGGCCAGCGAGGAACGTTTGGATTCCAGCGCCAGTGCCAACGAATGCGACTGGTCGGCAGCCTCGCGCGCATTCATGCGCGCTTCCTCGCGCGCTTCGAGCAATGCCCGGCGTTCGTTTTCCAGTTCGCGGCGCTGGTCTTCCAGATCGCCCATCAGGCCGACCGATTCATCCAGTCGCGCGCGCGCCTCGCGGGTCTGGCCCTGCAATTCGTCGATCTGCGTAGCCAGGTCGGTCAGCTCGCCGTTGACTTTCTCGGCGCGGGCGCGGGCGGTTTCCAGCTTGCCGCGATGACTTTGCAGTTGGCCAGCCAGTTCGGATTGGCGGCGATGCGCGTTGTACAGCTCGCGCTGTGCGTCGTCGCGCGCGCGCTCGGTCTCGAACTTGCTGGTGCGCAGGTTATCGAGCTGTTCGCTGGCCTCCTCCAGCTGTGCTTCCAGCATGGTGATCTGCTCGGCGAGCAGGCGGATCTCGCGCTCGCGTGCCAGCACGCCGACCTGGCTGCCCTGCGCACGACGCACGCGCGCCCAGCCTGGGCCAAGCCATTCGCCGCTGCGCGTGATCACCGACTGATATGGCGCCAGCGCGGACAACGATGTCACCTGCTGATGCGCGTCAGCGAGAGACTCGGCAGTCAACACATGACCTAGGATCGCCATCGCCGCGGCCGGCCCGCGCACATGCGCGGCCAATGTACCGGCAGTGTTGATGCCGCCTTCGGCAACATCGAGCAGTGCGACATCGGCGTTTTCGAGTGCATTGAATTCAGCGGCCAGCGCATGCGAACCATCCACCAGCACGCTATCGAGGAAACCGCTCAAGGCGGTTTCCACCGCAGTTTCCCAGCCGGCTTCGACCTGCAGCGATTCGCCGAGGCGGCGCGACTTGTTCAGTCCGAGCCGAACCAGCCAGCCGCTGGCGGCGCTTTCTTCCTGGCCGAGTGCGGCGTGTTGCAACGCTTCGAGCGAGGCATGCCGGCCGCGCGCGGTCTGCAGTTGCTGGCGCGCCTCGTTCAACGCCGACTGCACCTGACGTTCGTCTTCCTGCACCTTCTCGTGGCTGGACTTGTGCTGGTCGAGCAGACTGCCGAGCGTTTCGACACGTTCACGCTGGGTGTCGTGTTCGGTGTGGAGTTGTTCGCCGGTGGCATCCAGAGCGGCTACATCGGTAGCCTTCTGTTCGGTTTCCAGTGCCTCACGACGCCGGGACAGGTCGATACCCTGACGATCCAGGTAATTGAGCTTGGTGCGCTCCACCTCGGCCGCGCGATTGGATTCGCCAGCGTTGCGGGTGTGGGTGTCCCAACGCTGCTGCCAGTCGGCCAGCTTCGTCTCAGTGCTGCGCTGGGCTTCGGCTGTGTCGTCCTGCATCTGCTGCAGCGCTTCGAGCTTCGGTTCGCCCTCGGCCAGCGCCATGCGCAGCGTATCGATCTGCTCGCGGTCGGTAGCGATATGCGCGGCCAGCTCGGCATGTTCGCGTTCGGCATCGCCATGGGCGCGCTGCAGCCGATCGGCGGTTTCGCGATTGTGACGAACCTGCTGTTCGACCCGCGCGATCTCGGCACCGACCTTGTAGACATCAGCCTGCACCGCGTTCAAATGCTCGCTGGCGTCGGTATGGCGCTCGCGCACGCTCTCCAGTTGCGCCTCGATCTGACGCTGGCCAGCCAACTGTTTCTCGATCTCGATTTCGGCCACGGACAGATCCGCACCTTCGCCATCGTGCTGACTTTTCAGCCCGCGGTATTCCAGTGCGCGAAGTTCGGCTTCCTTGCGCGTCTGTTCTTCCTTCAGCGCCTTCCAGCGCTCGGCGGCACGCGCCTGGCGATTGAGGTGTTCAAGCTGTTTGTCGACTTCGTCGCGCACGTCGCGCACACGGTCGAGGTTTTCGCGGGTCGCCTTGATGCGGCTCTCGGTTTCCTTGCGGCGCTCCTTGTACTTGGAGATGCCGGCGGCCTCTTCCAGATGCATGCGCAGTTCTTCCGGGTGCGCATCGATGATCTGGCTGATCATGCCCTGTTCGATGATCGAGTAGCTGCGCGGACCGAGGCCGGTGCCGAGGAACAGGTCGGTAATGTCGCGCCGACGGCAGCGCGCGCCGTTGAGGAAGTACGCGGACTGCCCGTCGCGGGTGACCTGGCGCTTCACTGAAATTTCGGCGTACTGGCCGTACTCGCCTTGAATCGAACCGTCGGCATTGTCGAAGATCAACTCGACCGTGGCCTGCCCCACCGGCTTGCGCGTGTTG
>DASZCB010000342.1:0-4572 GCA_035943575.1 Rhodanobacter sp.
CAGTGATGAGCAAGCGCGCGCTGGCCAGCTTCATCGACGCGCAGATCGCGGACGCGAAGCGGCAGGGTGTGCTGTTCTCCGTGCATCTGAAGGCCACCATGATGAAGGTCTCCGACCCGATCATGTTCGGCGTGGTGATCAGCGAGTTCTACAAGGACGTGCTGGTGAAGCACGCCGCGCTGCTGAAGCAGGTCGGCTTCAATCCGAACAACGGCATCGGCGACCTGTATGCGCGCATTGCGTCGCTACCGGAAGCACAGCAGGCGCAGATCAAGGCCGACATCGACGCCGAGTACGCACAGCGTCCGGGCCTGGCGATGGTCAATTCCGACAAGGGCATCACCAGCCTGCACGTGTCCAGCGACGTAATCATCGACGCCTCGATGCCGGCGATGATTCGCGACTCCGGCAAGATGTGGAACGCGAAAGGTGAGTTGCAGGACATCAAGGCAGTGATTCCGGATCGCTGCTATGCGGACGTCTATCAGGCGGTGATCGAGGACTGCAAGGCGCATGGCGCGTTCGATCCGGCGACCATGGGCAGCGTGCCGAATGTCGGCCTGATGGCGCAGCAGGCCGAGGAGTACGGCTCGCACGACAAGACCTTCCAGATCGCCGCCGACGGCGTGGTCAAGGTGCTCGACGAAGCCGGCAAGGTGCTGCTGCAGCACGACGTCGAGGCTGGCGATATCTGGCGTATGTGCCAGGTCAAGGACGCGCCGATCCAGGACTGGGTGAAGCTGGCGGTGAGCCGCGCGCGTCACACGCCGGCGGTGTTCTGGCTGGATCCGCAGCGCGCCCACGATGCGCAGATGATCAAGAAGGTCGAGCGTTACCTGAAGGATCACGATCTCAGCGGGCTGGACATCCGCATCATGGATCCGGTAGCGGCGACACGCTTCTCACTGGAGCGCATCCGCCAGGGTCTGGACACGATTTCCGTCACCGGCAACGTGCTGCGCGACTATCTCACCGATCTGTTCCCGATCATGGAGCTGGGCACCAGCGCAAAGATGCTGTCGATCGTGCCGTTGATGGCCGGCGGCGGCCTGTTCGAAACCGGTGCCGGAGGTTCCGCCCCCAAGCATGTGCAGCAGTTCCTGGAAGAGAACTACCTGCGCTGGGATTCGCTGGGCGAGTTCCTCGCGCTGGCGGCGTCGCTCGAACATCTGGGCAGCCGCTATGGCAACGTCGACGTCGACGTGCTGGCCAAGACGCTCGACCAGGCCAACGGCAAGTTCCTCGACACCAACAAGTCGCCGTCACGCAAGGTCGGCGAACTGGACAACCGCGGCAGCCATTTCTACCTGGCGCTGTACTGGGCGCAGGCGCTGGCTTCGCAGGAAACACATGCTGCGCTAAAGGCGAGGTTCGCTCCGCTGGCCCGCTTGCTGGAGCAGAACGAGGCGAAGATCGTCGACGAACTCAATCGCGTACAGGGTCATTCGGTGGACATCGGCGGCTACTACCATCCGAAGCTGGAATGGGTCAGCAAGGCCATGCGCCCCAGCGCAACTTTCAACGCAGCGCTGGCTACGCTGTCGGCATGAGGCGCGCCGCGTTGACGTGAACGCGCCGAAAACAGGAAGGCAGAAACAGGAACGGGGCGCGTTGCAGCGCCCCGTGCCTGTTTCTGATGGCAGTCGAAACGCGGCAACCTGCGAGTCAGGATGACCCTGACACAATGCATGTTCACGAAGATGGAGCATCACCGATGCGTCTGCTTGGCATGGCATTTCTGTTCGCGCTGACTGGCCTGATGCCGGCGTTCGCGCAATCGACGGCGGCCACGGCGCCGTTGCCACCGGTGCCGGCGAATGTGCCGATGTTGGCGTCTGTGGTGGTGAGCGGCGTGCAGCCCGGGCCCGGCTTATGGAAAGTTTCGAAAGGCGATCACGTGCTGTGGGTGCTGGGCACGCTGTCACCGTTGCCGCGCAGCGTGCAGTGGCAGTCGCACGAGCTGGAGCAGGTGATCGGTGGATCGCAGCAGGTGCTGCTGTCGCCATCGGTCACGTTCAAGGCCGACGTCGGCTTTTTCGGCAAGATGTTCTTGTTGCCTTCGGCCTACAGCGCGCGCAAGAACGACGATGGGCAAACCCTGCAGCAGGTGCTGCCGCCGCCGGTGTATGCGCGCTGGCAGGTGCTCAAGCAGAAGTACATCGGCAGCGATCGCGGCATCGAGCGCTGGCGGCCGATCTTCGCGGCGCAGGAGCTGTACAAGAAGGCGATTGCGGCCAACGGCCTGAGCAAGACGGGCGGGATCCAGGCCAACGTCGACGCGCTAGCCAAGCGTTATGGCGTCAAGGAGGCGCCAACCAGCTATCAGGTCGTCATCGAACAGCCACGAGCGGCGATCAAGGCGTTCAAGAATTCCGCACCGCACGACACCACCTGTTTCATCCGCACGCTGGACAGCATCGAGCAGGACATGCCGGCGATGAAGGCGCGCGCCAACGCCTGGGCCACCGGCGATCTGCAGACCCTGCGTGAATTGCCCGACAGTGCGCGTCGCGATGCCTGTGTTGCTGCGCTCGCAGATGCGGGCTTTGCGCGCACGCTGGGACTCGATGACGTACCGGCAAAGCAGGCGCAAGTCTGGCTGGCCGCCGCACGCGCAGCCTTGAGCCGCAATACGCAGACGTTCGCGCTGCTGCCGATGGATGAGCTGCTGAAGTCGGACGGCTATCTGGCAAAGCTGCAGGCCGAGGGCTATCAGGTCGAAGCGCCGGAGTGAATATCAGGGATTTCATGGGAGCGACTTCAGCCGCGATGCGCTTGATTTCGCGGAAAGCCGAAAAGCATCGCGACTGAAGAGTCGCTCCTACAGCCAGCGGAAGACCCTCGAATCCCGGAGTCAGCCGCGGCTCGCAATCTCGTTGTTGCTCAGCGCGGCCCGACGAGTCGTGGCCACGCCGATACGCAGCACATCAACGCAATGGACTTGGCCTTCTTGGCGACCACCTTGTGCTGATCCGCATGCTGATCCGCCTCGGTGCGCGCATCGGGCCGCCAAGCCAGATCGGCATGGGTGATGTGACCGTGCAGGGACAGCAGATTTTTCCAGATCGACTTCATGGGGGAGACTCCTGGGGGAAGCACGATGGCTTGGGGTAAGCTCAAGATACGCAGGTGCAAGGGCGCCAAAAAGCGATATATTCGCAAGCCAGACTTGAGGAGTTTTCAATATGGGAAAGCTGCCGCTGGGTCTGCTGCAACAGTTCGTGTTGGTCGCCCGGCTGGGCAATCTGTCGCGGGCGGCGACGCAGGTGAGCCTCACCGTCAGTGCGCTCAGTCATCAGATGCGGCAGCTGGAGGAGCGGCTGGAGCGACGCCTGTTCGAGCGCGGGCCGCGCGGGGTGAAGCTGACTGTCGATGGCTGCGCGCTGCTGGAGGCAGTCGGCGAGCATTTCGATGGCATCGAGCACGCGCTGTCGCACTATCAGAAGCGGCGCAACGAGACGCTGACCCTGAGCGCCAGCCCCGGCATCATGTCGGGTTGGCTGGTGCCGCGGCTGCCGCGACTGGTCGCCTCACATCCCGAGTTGGAACTCAACCTGCAATCAGGTTCGGCGCTGGTGAACTTCGAGCGCGAGCCTGTGGACGCGGCGCTGCGTTACGGTCGCGGCGAATGGAAAGGTCTGCACAGCGAGCGCCTGTTCGGCGAATGGATCGCGCCGGTGGCCGCGCCGGCCCTGGTGACGCGGATGGCCGATGCCGACCCGAACGATCTTTCCCATTGGCCGCTGCTTGGCGATCCCAATCCGTCGAATCGCTGGAAGGACTGGTTCGCCAAGCTCGGTGGCACGGTGCCGCGTCGTTACGTGGCGCATTTCGACAGTTTCGAGGCGCAGCGGCATGCGGCGCTGGAAGGTCTTGGCGTGGCGATGGGCCGCATGGTGATGTCGAAATCGCTGATCGATGCCGGTCGACTGACGGTGTTGGGCGACCGCTACCTTCCGGTAGATGATGCGTACTGGCTGGTCTATCCCACGCGCTCGAAAGAGCATCCCGGGCTGCAGGTATTTCGTGAGTGGCTGCTGGCCGAAGCGGACGATTACTGCCGGCATCTACCGGTGCTTGGCGAAGGCCACATGGTGGTCGAAGGTTGACGCGGTTTCGCAAAATCGTCGCGCACGGCATCATGCCGGGCTCTGTGTCCGGTTTGCTAGGAGTTGAGCCATGAAGTCACGCGCCGCCGTCGCCTGGGAAGCAGGCAAGCCGTTGTCGATCGAACAGGTCGACGTTGCCGGGCCGAAGGCCGGCGAGGTGCTGGTGCGCATCGTCGCGACCGGCGTCTGCCACACCGATGCGTTCACGCTGTCCGGTGCCGATCCGGAAGGGATGTTCCCGGTGATCCTCGGCCACGAGGGCGGCGGCATCGTCGAGGAAGTCGGCACAGGCGTCACCTCGTTGCAGGTCGGCGATCACGTGATCCCGCTGTACACGCCCGAGTGTGGCGAGTGCCGTTTCTGCCGCTCCGGCAAGACCAACCTGTGCCAGAAAATCCGCGTGACCCAAGGCAAGGGCCTGATGCCGGATGGCACTTCGCGCTTCTCGTTGAACGGCAAGCCG
>DASZCB010000343.1:0-5551 GCA_035943575.1 Rhodanobacter sp.
TGGGTGTGCGCCGCCAGCGTCTCCTCGGCGTTGTTCTGGTTGTCGGCAACCGGCGTGTGGCCCAGTTCCTCGACCACCAGCACCGCGGTGTCGTGATCGATGGTCTGGTTGATGGTCGCCATCACGCCCATCTTGAACAGCGCCTTGACCACCTCGGAACCCTTGACCGCCATCTTCTGTGCCAGCTCGGCGACGACGTTGGTATCACCAACGACCACCTCGCGCACGACTGGTGCGGTGGGACGCGAGAAACCATGCGGGCCGCTCGACGGATTGTTGCCGCGCGACAGCATCTCGCGACCGCTGCTACGACCCGGCTTGCCACGCTTGTTGCTGGAGGAGGAGCGGCGAGCCCGATCGGCCTCGCTCAGATGCATCTGGCCGCCGGCAAAACGCTTGCCGGCGCTTTCACGGCTGTCCTTGCCGCTGTCCTTGCCACCAGCGCTGCCCGTGCTGTCATTGCGCTCACGCGCATGCTTGGGCTTGTTGCGGTTGGCATCGCCAGCAGCAGCCGGCGCAGCTGTAGCGTCGGTCACCGGCGCACGCGCCGCTGGCTTCGCCGCAGCGACCACCGGGACAGGCGCAGGTGCAGCGACGGGCACGGGCTTGACCAGTTTTTCGCGTTTGCGCGGTTCATGGATGCGCGGCAGGATCATGCCCAGATCGCGCTGATCCATGCGCTGCACGGATCCCGTAGCGTCATCGCCAGCGTCCGGTGAAGCCGTCGCGACGATCGGCTCCGGCGCAGCCACGTCATGGCTGTCGACGACTGGCTCGGCGACGCTGACAACCTCGGCCTGACGCTGTTCTTTTTCGTTCTGCCGCTGCTGCTCGTCAAGGGCGCGCTGCTGCGCTTCCTCGTGACGGCGCTGCTCGGCATCGAGGCGATCCTGTTCTTCCTGTTCGCGCTGCTGCTGCGATTCCTGCAGCTTGCGCACGGCATCTTCGCGCTCTGGCTCGGCGCTGGCTTCTTCGGCAATCACGCTGCGCTTGACGTAGGTGCGCTTGGCCCGGACCTCGACGTTGACCGTCTTGGCCGTGCCCACAGCACCGCGACCGCCGGGCGTGGCTACCTTCAGCTCACCGACCGTGCGTCGCTTGAGGGTGATCTGGCGCGGTGCGCTGTCATCGACTTCGGCGGCGGTTTCCGTCTTGCCGTGCGTGCGACGCAGAAAGCCCAGCAGTTTCACCTTTTCGGTGCTGCTGATGACCTGCTCCTGATCGGAGAATTTCATGCCCGCCTCGCCCAGCTGCGTTAGCAGCCGGTCGACCGGCATGCCCAGTACCTGGGCGAGTTGTTTGATCGTGACGTCCGACATCGTGTTCTTTGCTCCGCCGTTCCCGCGCTTTATCGTCAGTGCGACATTATCCATGCCGCCACCTCCGTCCATGGTGAAAGGCTTCGAGAAGCCTTTCTCGGCACACCCATCCAGGGTGCCGCCGTCCGCGGTTAGCCGCCTTTCTCCAGCCGCGCGATCATCGGCGCCCGGGCGGCCATGATCAGTGCTGCAGCGCGCTCTTCGTTCATGCCTTCAATATCGATCAGGTCATCCACCGCCAGATCCGCCAGATCGTCGACCGTGCTTATCTCACGAGCGGCCAGTGCATAGGCCGTCGGTTCATCCATGCCGTCCAGTGCCAGCAATTCGTCAGAAGGCTGATGTTCGTCGACACCCTCCTCCACCGCCAGTGCCTCGGTCAGCAGCGCATCGCGGGCGCGGGCGCGCAGTTCCTCGACGATGTCCTCGTCGAAGCCCTCCACGGCCAGCAGCTCGGCGCTGGGCACGTAGGCGATTTCCTCGACGCTGGAGAAGCCTTCCTGCACGAGGATGACCGCAATCTCCTGATCCACTTCCAGCTTGTCCATGAACAGCTGGCGCGCAGCCTCCTGCTCGGACTCGCTCTTGGCAGTGACCTGATCCTGGGTCATCACGTTGAGCTGCCAGCCGGTCAGCTTGCTGGCCAGGCGCACGTTCTGGCCACCGCGGCCGATCGCCTGGGACAGCTTGTCCTCGGCCACCGCGATGTCCATCGAATGCTTTTCCTCGTCCATGATGATGGACTGCACTTCCGCCGGCGCCATCGCGTTGATGACGAACTGCGCCTGGTTCTCGTGCCACAGGATGATGTCGACGCGCTCGCCGTTGAGGTCGTTGGACACCGCCTGTACGCGCGAACCGCGCATGCCGATGCAGGCACCGATCGGATCGGTGCGGCTGTCATGGGCCAGCACGGCGATTTTCGCACGATCACCCGGATCGCGGGCGCAGCCCTTGATCTCGACCAGACCCTGACCGACTTCCGGCACTTCCAGCTTGAACAGCTCGATCATGAATTCCGGCGCCGCGCGCGACACGAACAGCTGCGGCCCGCGCGCTTCGGAGCGCACTTCATACAGATAACCACGCACACGGTCGCCGACGCGGGCGGATTCGCGCGGAATCGTCTTGTCGCGCGGGATGAATGCCTCGGCATTGCTGCCCAGGTCGAGATAGATGTTGCCGCGCTCGACCCGCTTGACGATACCGGTGACCAGCTCGCCCACGCGATCGGCAAACGCATCGACCACCTGCTGGCGCTCGGCTTCGCGCACGCGCTGCACGATCACCTGCTTGGCGGCCTGCGCGGCGATACGGCCGAATTCGGCGTTCTCGACCTGCTGCTCGATGTACTCACCCACTTCGGCGTCGGCGCGTTCGTCCAGCGCGTCCATCAGGCGCAGCTGGTAGGACGGCGACTCCATCTCGCCATCGTCGGCAATGATCTCCCAGCGACGGAACGTCTGGTATTCGCCGGTACTCTGATCGATCGACACGCGGATGTCGGGTTCCTCTTCCGGATAACGCTTCTTGGCGGCTGAGGCCAGCGCAGCCTCCATCGCCTCGAAAATCACATCCAGCGGCACGCCTTTTTCATTGGCAACCGCTTCGACGACCAGCAAAAGTTCTTTGCTCATTGCAGCAACTCCATAGGCGCCCATCGGCGGCCAATCAATCTTGTTGAATTATTCGTACTGATTACTTCGGAACCTTGGGGGTCGCTGTCTTGCCACCGCGCTTGGGCTGCGGCGCATAACCGAGCGCCTCCCAATCCGGCACCACACGCGCACTTTCCACCAGCGCGTGATCGAATTCGAATGTCTTGCCTTCAGCTTCCAGCACGATGTGCTCGCCTTCCACCGAAACCAGCTTGCCGCGCAGGCGACGACGCCCTTCCAGCGGCGCCTTCAGCAGCAACTTCACTTCCTGCCCGCCGACCTTCGCAAACTGTGCGGCAGTGAACAGCGGTCGATCGATGCCCGGCGAAGAAACCTCCAGCACATAATTGCCGGGGATGGGATCCTCGACATCCAGCAGCGCGGACAACTCGCGGCTGGCCGTCTCGCAATCCTCGATACCGACCTCGCGGCGTTCGCCGTCAGGCCCGCTCTTGTCCAGCAAGTCCAGATAGATGCGCAGGGTACTCTGCCCTTGCGACGGGTTGAACTCCACGCCAAGGCACTCCAGGCCCAGATCGGCCAATACCACGGTGAAGCGTTGTGCCAGTGCCTGTGTATCCATGGGTCGTCTTCCCGGATCGCATTCTCAGAACAGCAGAAACAAAAAAAGGGCTCCGACGGCCCATTTCCTTATCTCGCCGATGTACCTCTCCGCACAGATCCATCCGCCACCAGGGCCAACCTGCACCCTGGCATGACGCATCCTTGCGCCCAACAAAAAAGCCTCACGAGGAGGCTTTCTTGCATCAAGAAAGATCTGGTAGCGGGGGCAGGATTCGAACCTGCGACCTTCGGGTTATGAGCCCGACGAGCTGCCAGACTGCTCCACCCCGCATCAGAGTCCGAAGAGTTTAGCGGGGTGGCCGGTTTCTTGCAAGCCTCATCAACAACAATTCGCTACAAAGTTGGCCTGTGCTGTCATCACGACGATCGCATCGCATACCAACATCAGAGTCCGAACGCATGCCGGCACCAGTTCAGCAGTGGCCCCCAGTACAGGCCAAGCACCAGCAGCGACAATGCATTCAACGACAGCACCACGCGCAACGGCTTGTCCTGCTGCGCCTGCAACAGACTGCCCTCGACCGGCTTGTCGAAGTACATCACCTTGATCACATACAGGTAGTAATACAGACCGATGATCGCGAACACGATGCCGACGATCGCCAGCCACAGCATGTTTGCGTGGATTGCCGCTTCCAGCACCAGCACCTTGGCCCAGAAGCCGAATAGCGGCGGCACGCCGGCCAGCGAGAACATCGCCAGCAGCATCAGGAACGCCATCCACGGCGATTTCTGATTGAGCCCCTTCAGGTCGGCGATTTCCTCGCACTCGAAACCGGCGCGGCTCAGCGCCAGCATCACGCCGAACGCAGCGACGCCCATCAGCGCATAGCAGATCGCGTAGAACATCGCCGCCGCATAGCCTTCCGGCCCGGCGGCAGCCAGACCCAGCAGCAGGTAACCCATGTGCGAGATGGTCGAATACGCGAGCATGCGCTTGAGGTTGGTCTGCACGATCGCGACCAGGTTGCCGATCGCCAGCGACAGTACCGCCAGTACCGCCAGCATCAGCTGCCAATGCTGCGACAGGTCACCCATACCCGCATCGAGCAACCGATAAGCCATGCCGAATGCGGCCAGCTTGGATCCTGAGGCGATGAACGTGGTGACCGGTGTCGGCGCACCTTGGTAGACGTCGGGTATCCACATGTGGAACGGCGCGGCGCCGAGCTTGAAGCCGATGCCGACGAGCATGAAGATCAACCCGAACAGCAACAGCTTCGGCGCGGTGGTATAGACCATCACACCGTGCAATTGCGCCAGATCCAGGCTCGGCGTGCCGCCCATGCCGGAGGCGCCGTAGACCATCGACATGCCGTACAGCAGCATGCCGGAAGCCAGCGCGCCCAACACGAAGTACTTGATCGCCGCCTCGGATGGCAGCTGCGCGTCACGGTTCAACGCAACCAGTGCGTACGACGACAGCGACAGCAATTCCAGCCCCAGGTACACGGTGACCAGGTTGCCGGCCGACACCAGCAACATGATGCCGATCACCGCGAAGATCATCAGCGTGTAGAACTCGCCGATCAGCAGCTTGCGGTCGATCAGGTACGGCCGCGCATAAATCATCACCAACACGGTGGTGAGCAACGCGAAGACTTTGAGGATCTCCGATGTCTCGTCACGCACGAACATGCCGCCGAATGCGATCACCGTCTGCGGTGGCTGGCCCATGACCAGCAGAAAGATCGCCACCAGCAGCACGGCGATCGACAGCCAGTGCAGCACCGGGCGCTGCTCCGGCTTCATGAAGGCGTCCAGCAGCAACAGCAAGCACGCCGCCGCCACCAGGTAAAACTCCGGCAGCATGATCAGGATGTCATTCAAAGTTGGCATGTTTGGTCCCGATCAAATCTTGTGAATGGCGAGCTGTTGCACCAGCTGCGACACCGAGCTGTCCATCAGGTGAACCAGCGGCTGGGGCCAGATACCCAGCGCCAGCACGGCGGCGGCAAAGGAGACCAGCACGAAGGTCTCGCGGCCGTT
>DASZCB010000344.1:0-2885 GCA_035943575.1 Rhodanobacter sp.
CGGCAAGGGGCAGTACGCGTTCCAGCTCAACAGCCTCGACGGCACGCCGCTGCAGCAGCCCACCCTGAAACTGGCGCGGGTAATGCGCGGCATGCAGCAGTTCCGCAACATCAGCACCAGCTTCGACAGCATCGGCAAGCAGCAACTGCTGCAGGTGGATCGCAATGCCGCCGCGCGGCTGCACGTGAGTCTGGCCCAGGTGGACAACGCGCTGGCCGATGCATTCGGCCAGACCCCGGTCTCCACCATCTACTCGGACATCAACCAGTACCGCGTGGTGATCACCGCCAGCAGCGCCGAGTCGCTGAGCCCGGCCACCCTGCTCAACACTTACGTGCGCAACACACAGGGGCAGATGGTGCCGCTGTCCGCGCTGGCGAAAATCCATCCGCACGTCGCGCCGATCAGCATCGATCACTACGACCAGCTCGAATCGGCCTCGATCAACTACAACCTTGGCAAGGGCGTCACCCCGGCCGACGGACTGAAGCTGGTCGATCAGGCGATGTTCGCCGCCCAGCTGCCGCCCGGCGTGCAGAAAAAATACACCGGCGACAACCAGAACCTGGTCGATGCGATGAACAACGCGTTGATCATGCTGCTGGCGGTGATCCTGGTGATGTATGTGGTGTTGGGCATTTTGTACGAGAGCCTGATCCATCCGCTGACCATTCTGTCCACCTTGCCGGCCGCAGGCATGGGCGCGTTTCTGGCCATGCTGCTCACGCATACCCAGCTCACCGTGATGTCGGCGATCGCGGTGCTGATGCTGATCGGCATCGTCAAGAAGAACGCGATCCTGATGGTCGACTTCGCGCTGGTCGCCGAACGCGACCACGGCATGTCCGCGCCCGCGGCGATCCGCGAGGCGGCGCTGGTGCGCTTCCGCCCGATCACCATGACCACCCTGGTGGCGATGGGTGCGGCGCTACCGCTGGCGATCGGTTTCGGTTACGGCTCGGAAATGCGCCAGCCGCTGGGCATCGCCATCCTCGGAGGGCTGTTTGTGTCGCAGCTGCTGACCTTGCTCAGCACGCCGGCGATCTATCTGTGGCAACACGACCGCCAGCAGCGCAAGGCCGCGCGCCGGCAGTTGCGCGCCGAAATCAGGCGCCAGCAGGTGTTGCAGCAGCAGATGCCCGCGCTGCCGAAATAGCTCCGCTTTCGGCCCAGTAAGCCACCCCTGCCTTCCGACAGGGTGTGGACTTCAGGCACATACGCCGGTGCGCGGCGGCTGGCATAAAGCCGGCATGAACGGAACTCTCGCCTTTTCCCCGCCGGTATCGTGCGCGTTGCGTGCGTGCGTGCCGTGTCTGCAGTCATACTGGCCAGCCACGGAAACGCCATGAATATTTTCGCCCCCCTGATCCGTCGCCCGGTCGGTACTTCGCTGCTCGCGCTCGGCCTGATACTGGCCGGGCTGTGGGCGTACCTGCTGCTTGGCGTCGCCGCGCTGCCGTCGCTGGATTTTCCCGGTGTCTACGTGGTGGCCGGCCAGCCGGGCGCCAGCGCGCAGACCATGGCCAACACCGTGCTGGCGCCGCTGGAACGGCATCTGGGGCGCATCCCCGGCATCGACGAGATGTACGGCAACGCCAGCGAGGGTTCCGCCTCGGTGATGGTGCGTTTCACCATGAGCCGCACCGCCGACAGCGCCGCGCGCGACGTGCAGGCGGCGATCAACGCGGCCGCGGTCGACCTGCCGACCGGCTTGCCGCCGCCACAGTATTTCAAGTTCGACACCTCGCAGATCCCGATCCTGTTCATCACGCTGACCTCGACCGGGTTGCCGCAGGACCAGTTGTTCGATCTCGCCGATACCTTGCTAAAGCCGGCGGTGGCGCAGATCGACGGCGTGGCGCAGGTACAGGTGTTCGGCGGCACGCCGCACGCGGTGCGGATCGAGCTGGACAACAACGCGCTGGCGGCCAAGGGGCTCACCGCGAACGATGTCGCCAATGCGCTGCGCGCGGCCAACGTCACCTCGCCGCAGGGCACCTTGAGCGACGGCCGCACGCAGATGACGGTGACCGCCACCGACAGCTTGCAGCAGCCGGCCGAATTCGCCCGCCTGCTGATCTCGGTGAAGAACGGCACGCCGGTGCGGCTGTCCGAGGTGGCGAAGGTCTACGGCGGCCAGCAGGACCAGTATCAGGCGGCATGGTTCGACACGCTGCAGACGGGCAGTGCGCGCACAGTCGGTCTGCAGATCACCAAGCGACCGGAGGCGAACGCGGTGGCCACGGTGGAGGCGATCCGCGCCAAGCTGCCGCAGCTGCGCGCGTCGCTGCCGTCGAACATCAGCATGACGCCGGTGTTCGACCTCACCCAGACCACCAAGTCGGCGCTGCATGAAGTGCAGGTGGCGCTGCTGATCTCGATCGCGATGGTGGTGCTGGTGATGCTGGTGTTCCTGCGCCGGCTGCGTCCGACGCTGATCGCCACGCTGAGCGTGCCGTTGTCGCTGGCCGGTGCATTCGTGGTGATGTGGACGCTCGGCTACACCCTCAACACCTTGTCGCTGGTGGCGCTGGTGCTGTGCATCGGTTTCGTGGTGGACGACGCGATCGTGGTGATCGAGAACATCGTGCGCCATATGGAGCGCGGCGAGCCGCCGATGCAGGCGGCGCTGGCTGGCGTCGGCGAGATCGGCTTCACGGTGATCTCGATCACGCTGTCGCTGGTGGCGGTGTTCGCGCCGCTGCTGTTCGGCAACAACATGCTGGTGATGCTGCTGCGCGAGTTCTCGGTGACGCTGACCGCCGCGGTGGTGATCTCGGCGCTGGTCTCGCTGACGCTGACCCCGGCGCTATGTGCCTACCTGCTGCAGCATGAGCCGGCGGATCGCAAGCCGCCGGGTCGGATCGAACAGGCGGTAGAGCGCT
>DASZCB010000345.1:0-2304 GCA_035943575.1 Rhodanobacter sp.
ATCGACATGGCGCGGCAGCAGCCAACGGCCGACCAGCATCAAATAGACGATGCCGACCACCGCCAGCACCACACCCATGCGGGTGAATTCGAACACGCCGAACGCCGCCATGCCGTGCTTCTGCGCCAGGCTGTCCGCCAGCAGGTTCGAGGACGTACCGATCAGAGTGCACACACCGCCCATCTGCGCGGCATAGGCCATCGGCATCAGCACGCGCGCCGGCGAGGTGTGCGTACGCTGGCACACACGCAACGCCAACGGCAGAAAGGTAGCGACCAGTGCGACGTTCTTGACGAACGCGCCCAGCGGAGCGATCGCCAGCATCAGCGCCAGGGTCAGCATCCATGGCCGCTTGATTCGCATCAGCTGCCGGGTCAGCGGATCCAGTGCGCCGGAGCGTTCGATGCCCAAGCTCAGCGCAAACATCGCCGCCACCGTTACCGTGGCTTCGTTGCTGAACCCGCTCAACGCCTCGACCGGGCTGACGATGCCCAGGATCACCAACGCCGCCAGCACCAGCAGCGCCACCAGGTCGATACGCAACTTCTCGCTGGCGAACAGTCCCATCGCCACCACGATCACCGCCACCGTGGCCCACGCCTGCCAGCTCAAGCGCAGACCCCACGACGAAACGGTGATCGGGACGGGACTCGGTAAACGGAAGGCATGCGTGTCCAGGACTTGTTGCCGCGGCGGCTAGGCTTCATCCTAACCATCCGGCGCAGGTTTGGCTCGATATTCACCGTGATTCATGACCTCTGCGCCCGCGGCCTGCCGACGCAGGAGGCAGTATGGCCACGGCAACGCATGCCATTCGTGATGGAAGGTCAGCCATGAAAGTTCACGATACCTTGGCCACGCCGATAGCGCCGGAGCCGTCCGCTGGAACGCGCAAACCTACCGTAGCACTGGCGCTCGGCGCCGGGGGCGCGAAAGGGCTGGCGCATATCGGCGCGATCGAGGAGATCGTGGCGCAGGGTTTCCAGATCACCGCCATCGCCGGTACCTCGATGGGCGCGCTGATCGGCGGCGTGTATGCCATGGGCAAGCTCGACATCTACCGCGATTGGGTCTGCACGCTGGCCAAACTTGACGTGTTCCGGCTACTCGATTGGACGTTTTCCGGCGGCGGCCTGATCAAGGGTGAGCGGATCATCGGCACGATGCGCGAACTGATCGGCGACATCTGCATCGAGGAATTGCCGCTCGCCTTCACCGCGGTGGCCACCGACCTCGATCGCGAACGCGAGGTTTGGCTCACGCGCGGCTCGCTGTTCGATGCTGTCCGCGCCTCGATCGCCATCCCGACCGTGTTCCGGCCGCACCATCTCGATGGGCGCCGGCTGGTCGACGGTGCGCTGTTGAATCCGGTGCCGGTGACGCCGCTGATCCGCGATCCGGCCGACTACCTGTTCGCCGTCAGCATGGACGGCCCAGCGCAGATGACGCCTATCGTGATCGACGCGAGCGAGCCTGCCGACGAAGGCGGCGTCCGCCAGCGCGTCGGCGAATTCTTCGGCCGGCTGCTACCGCACAGCGAAGGCAAGCCGCGCGAACCGGGTGCGCTGGATCTGCTCTACCAGTCGATGGACCTGATGCAGGCGAATCTCTCTCGCCTGCGGCTGGCGGCCTACGAGCCGGATCTGCTGATCCAGCTACCGCGCAACATGTCGACCGCGTACGAGTTCTATCGAGCCCGCGAACTGATCGAGCGTGGCCGCGAGCAAGCCCGCGAGGCGCTGGCCAACTGGTCGAAATCCGGTACGCCGCTGCGCCCGTCCTGAGTGTCTGTGGCCTCAACGCGGACCGTGCATGTGCAGCCAGTTTTCCAGGTACCCCTTCAACGCGACGGCATTGTTGTGCTCCTCGTCGCGCGCACCGTAGAGCAGGGTGATCGGGTGCCGCGCCGCTCGCTCGGCCAGCGGACGCCAATGCTCGGCAGCGGCATCCAGTTCGCTGGCGTAGCGGTGACGGAAGCCGTCCCAGCGCACCGGATCGTGCCCGAACCACTGGCGCAACGCGGTAGACGGCGCCAGTTCCTTCGCCCACCGATCCAGCGGCACCGACTCTTTTTTCAGCCCGCGTGGCCACAGGCGGTCGATCAGCACGCGATAGCCGTCGGCTTTCGCGGGGTGTTCGTAGACGCGTTTGACGGCGATGCTCATAGGCGGTCTCCCGAACGGAAGATTCCCAGCATACGACTACCAGATCAGCGCGACATGACGCGGATCAGAGTTCTTCGACCCGGGTCACCTTGCCGCGGCGCATCAGCCACGCCACGCCGCGCAGATCGGCCAGGCCGAC
>DASZCB010000346.1:0-1555 GCA_035943575.1 Rhodanobacter sp.
GGTGTCGTTTTCTCTTGGGTACTTCTCTTTTGGACAAGCAAAAGAGAAGTACCTCGCCCTCCGCAGGAGGGTGAAAGCTCTTTCGCTTCAAATCAGCCAACCAAGCGCAAAGCCATCGCGATTGAAGTCGATCCCACAAAATACAGACATCCGGCTCACGGCAGCCAGCCTGGCAGGGCGCATTAGACTGGCGGCAACCATGAATCCACCGCCCCCATCCTTTACCCGCGACACTCACGCCAGCACTGTGCACCTGCCCGCCGGTACGTGGCCGACCGTGCTCGATGCCTTGTGCGCATATTTCAAGACGATCAGCCGCGCGCAATGGCTGGATCGCATCGCGCGTGGACGAGTGCTGGATGAACAGGGCGTCGCGATCACCGCAGACGCGCCGTATCGGGCGGGGTTGCGCATTCATTACTACCGCGAGGTAGTGGACGAGGCGCCGATTCCGTTCACCGAAACCGTGCTGCATGCCGACGAGCATCTGGTGGTGGCGGACAAGCCGCATTTCCTGCCGGTGACGCCGGCCGGCGGATTCGTCGAGCAGACCTTGCTGCGGCGGTTGATCCGCCAGCTGGACAATCCCGGGCTGGTGCCACTGCACCGGATCGATCGTGCGACGGCGGGGCTGGTGCTGTTCTCGGCAAACCGGACCAGCCGTGCCGCGTATCAGGCACTGTTTCGCGAGCGCCGGATCGACAAGCGTTACGAGGCGCTGGCGCCCGCGTTGCCCATGCTGGAGTTTCCGCTGCAGCACAGCTCGCGTCTCGTGATGGGCGAACCGTTCTTTCGCATGCAGGAGATCGACGGCGAGCCGAACAGCGAGACGCGGATCGAGCCGATCGAGCGTGGCGATAGTGGCTGGCGTTATGCGCTGTATCCAGTCACCGGCAGGAAACATCAGCTGCGTGTACACATGGCCGCGCTGGGTGCGCCGATCATCGGCGACACGCTGTATCCGGCGTTGGCCGAGAAGGCCGTCGACGATTATCAACGCCCGTTGAAGCTGCTAGCGCACAGCCTTGCGTTTGTCGATCCGCTGTCCGGCGTGTCGCGGCGATTCGAGAGCCAGCTGACGTTGTGACGCCGTGCACGCTGGTCCACCGAGGCGTGCGGAGTAACCATCCAGGGCCATTCCACGCTATCTTCCACCGCAGCATCCAGTCGGGGGAGAACCATTCGTGAGTGCACAACCCATGTCCAGCGCCACGCCGCGTACCGAGTTGACCGTCCGTGGCGTCATTATCGGCGTCGTGATTACCGTGGTGTTCACTGCGGCCAACGTGTTCTTCGGCCTCAAGGCCGGCCTGACTTTCGCTACGTCGATTCCGGCGGCGGTGATCTCGATGGCGATCCTGCGCTACTTCAAGGGCGCCACGATGCAGGAGAACAACATCGTGCAGACCGTCGCGTCGGCGGCGGGCACCTTGTCGTCGATCATCTTCGTGCTGCCCGGCCTGATCCTGATCGGCTGGTGGACCGGTTTCAACTACTGGACGTCGTTCGCCATCTGCGCGCTGGGCGGCATCCTGGGCGTGATGTATTCGATACC
>DASZCB010000347.1:0-9726 GCA_035943575.1 Rhodanobacter sp.
ATCAAGAACCTGCAGAGCGGTTCCGCAGGCATGTTCCAGGTGAGTCCGGATGCCAATACGACGGCGCCGGTGGCGACCGGCACGAACTCGGCGGCGGGCGGCAATGGCGCGGTGGCTTCGGGCAACAGCGGCACGGCGGTAGGCAACAGCAGCACGGCGTCGGGCAGCGGCAGCACGGCGGTGGGTAACGGCGCGCAGGCGACGGGCAGCAACAGCGTGGCGATCGGCGCCGGTTCGGTGGCCGGTACGGCCAATAGCGTGTCGGTGGGAAGCGCAGGCAACGAGCGGCAGATCACCAACGTGGCAGCAGGTACGGCGGCGACCGATGCGGTGAACGTGAGCCAGTTGCAAACTTCGCGGGCTGGCAATGTGCAGTACGACACGAATGCCGATGGCAGCAACGACTACAGCAGCGTGACGCTGGGCGGCGGTGGGAGCAAGACCACCGCGACCACGGTCCACAACGTCAATGCCGGTACGGCATCGACAGATGCGGTGAACGTGGGGCAGTTGAGCGGTGCCATCAGCAAGGCGGTCGACTGGTCCAAGAGCTACACCGATCAGCGCTTCAACACCCTCAATCAAAATCTGAACGCGATCGGCAACCGTGCCAATGGCGGAGTGGCCTCGGCCATGGCGATGGCGAGCCTGCCGCAGGCCTACCAGCCGAACCAGAGCTCGGCTGGTGTGGCAATTGGCAACTTCCATGGCGAGACCGGCATTGCGGTTGGAGTGTCGACCATTAGCGAGAGCGGGCGCTACATCTTCAAGGTCAATGCCACCGCCAACACTCGCGGCGACACCGGTGTGGGCGTAGGCGCAGGGGTAGTTTGGTAATGGCCGCCTCTCGATGGGTCAGCCCTCTTGCTGCCGTGCAGGCGGGGAGAGGGCTTGGCGAAGGTTGCCGGGGCGGGGCTGGAATATAAAGGGGTTCGAACATGCGTGACTCAATCAAGCAACTTTCGATGGCGTTGGCCGTGCTTTGCTCGTTTGGCATGCTTGGCGCCTGCGGCAACGTCAGCCGCGGTGTCGCCAAGGACGGCCGTACCGCTGAAGCGTTGATATGGCCGGCGCCAAACGACACCACGCCGATTCACAACGGTGGCACCTTCCCCAACCGGGACGACTTGCGCCTGGTCAAGGCGGGGCTCAACAAGCAGCAAGTCGCCAGCCTCATCGGCTTCCCGCATTTTAGCGAGGGCGTGTGGGGCGTACGCGAGTGGAACTATCTGTTCAACTTCCGCGAGTCTGGCAGCGATACGGTCACCACTTGCCAGTTCAAGGTGCTGTTCGACCAGGACAAGCTCGCCCGCAGCTTCTATTGGATGCCGGCGCAGTGCGCGCGCTATCAGCAACCAGCGGCAGTGGCCGATGCCGGCACATCGTCCGAGCAGTTCAGTCTATCGACGGATGCGCTGTTCGCTTTTGACCGGGCATCCATCGCCGACATCACCCATGGTGGCAAGGAGCAGCTGGGCCAGCTTGCGCGCAATCTGCAGGTGCACAAGAGCCGCATCGGAAATATCCGCATCCTGGGTTACACCGATCGTCTGGGTGGTGATGCCTATAACGACAGCCTGTCCGAACGCCGCGCCTACGCCGTCATGAATTACCTGGTGGCGCGAGGCGTGCCCTCCGAACTCATCCAGGCCGAAGGCCTTGGCAAAATCGATCCGGTGAAGGACTGCTCGGATTCAGAACGCGCCACCCTGATCGATTGTCTTGCTCCGAATCGCCGCATCGTGGTTCTAGTGAATCTGCTCGATACCGGTCGCGACCTCGGACGCAGCGTAAAGTAATGAACGAACCACAAGGATCGAGGGCATGCGAGCGCCACAACAACGCAGCTCACGCATGATCAATGTATCCGCAACGTCCATTCACCCTGATCCGGATTCGCCGGCAAGCCCACCTATGCCATCCCCCATGGGATCAATCCCACATCGCACTTCACTGCTCGATGTGCTGCGTCACATCGCTAGCCATCGCGACCTTTCATCTCCACCGGACGTCAGGGAAATCGCCATGAGGCGTGACCTCAGCCACCTGGTATCCACCATCGACCCGGAGAACCCGGCCTCGTTGGCCGAAGTTCGCTTGCGTATCCTGCGTCGAGTTTTGTTGGCGGAGTGGGGGGAGGCAGCCTTGGGCGACTACCCGTCGCTTGTCATGCTGCGCGCGGCGGACCGTTTGGTCGCCGTCGACCCGGAAATGCGCGACTTGCTGCGGCGGGCAGTGGTAATGCTGAAACGCTCGGCCTGAGCACGCGCGTCAGGCGGCTCGCTTAAGAAGGAATGCGCAGGAGGCAGCTGCGCAATCGGGCCATGGCGCAGACCGTCTGCGTCGACAGTGTTCGCCGGATCAGCGGCGCCATCAGCCGGGTGACGAATCCCCTGGGCAGGATGTCGATGCTATGGGTGAGATAGGTACCCACGCCGTGTGGGCGCATCCGGAACGCGATGCTCACCACCATCTTGCGATTGGCATACTGGCAACTCAGATGCTCCGCACGGCTGTGCGCCGTGATGCTTCCTTCCATCACGCGGTTGCGCAATCCGTCCAGATACACATAACGCAGCGCATCGCCGACCTCGTTGGGACCGGGTTGATGCTTCTGGACGCGGATGCACCGGTCCAACCACTTCGGCGTGACCGAAAAATCATCGAGCACGTCGAAGACCTGCTCCGGCGACCGGGGTACGAACATGCTCTGCTCGAAGGAAATACTCATGCTAGGTACCAGCGGTCGAGCAGTTGTCTCATGGAGACGACTTGCTTGAAAGCATATGTATGGCCTTCCCGGATGCTATAGATCATGGGTTCCATGCTGTCGGTCCGATAGCGGCATGCCGAAGAGCGCCGGCACGGTGCCGGCGCTCTTCATTTCGCCGTTATCGGCTCAGGCCCGCTTGAACACGCGTATGAGAAATAGCAGAAGCACCGCGCCAATCGTCGCGGTGATGATCGAGCCGAGCAGGCCGCCGCCAAGGCTGATGCCGAGAACGCCGGCCAGCCAGCCGCCGATAAAAGCACCGACAATGCCGACGATGATGTCGACGATCAGGCCGAAGCCGCCTCCTTTGACCAACAGTCCGGCCAGCCAGCCGGCCACTGCGCCGATAACCAGCCATACAAAAATGCCATGTAATGCCATTGCTAGAGACTCCGCGAAGATGCTGATGGGCGAAGCGAGCGTCGACCGAAAGTGCTGAATGGGCGACGGGTTCGCGCGCTTGGGTATGCGCGGCAGCTGTCGTGATGATGCCGCAGCGCCGGGCATCGCTAGTCTAGGCCGGAGGTGTCAAAGGCTCTTTCAGACAATTCCTAGCAAGGTCATGATTTGGGATCTGTCGATCTCGGCTGTTTCATTGTAGCGATAGGCCGATAATGACAATGCCGTTCATGGACGCATCTTCAGCGTGTGCATGCCGAAGGCGAAACGAGTGCCGCGACTGGCTCAATTCAGCGAGTAGCTTTTTGTGTGCTGTGCAGAGCCGTTACCGCCGATGCTGCGTTCACCTGGAGAACACCATCGGAGACCTTGCTGCTTCGTAGCAAAAGATCATGGATCGTGCGTGCTTCCAGTCCTGGTGCGAGCGATAGCAATAAAGCCGCGATACCGCTCACATGCGGAGCAGCCATGGATGATCCGGATGTGAAGTCATACCCACCACCGGGCTGGGTTGTCAGAATATCGTTTCCAGGCGCGCTTAAAACGCCGAACGTTGCTTCCGATGTTCCACTTACGCGAACGACGATAACTCCCGGTGTATCGACAGGAAATCCGCCGACGTCACCATCTGGCGGTATGGCAGCGACCACGATGCGGCCCTGTTCCAGTATCCGGACAAGCAACTTGTTGAGCAGCGGGTCGGCGGGACCGCCCAGACTCAGATTGATGATACGGGCATCCGTATCAATGATCGCTGCCAGTGCTTTGGCCAGCGTAAAGGAGTTGCAGCGTGCTTCGGCATGTGGAGCAGGCGAATACCAGCATGCCTTGTAGACGCTGAGCATGGCATCGGGCGCCATCCCCACAATACCGCGATGATGGTCACCATTGGCGGCGATAATGCCCGCGACCTCAGTGCCATGACGATCGTGGTTGAATGCCGTGGCGTCGTCATCGACCATGTTGTGTATATCGCGGATACGCCCCTGAAGATCGGGATGCATCGTGTCGACACCCGTGTCAACGATCGCAACATGAACTCCATTGCCCTGGCTGAAGTTATGCGCGAGAGCGGCATCGGTTTCGACGAAGCCGCGCTGGAGATTGACGTAAGAATCGTTGTTCTGTTGTGTGTCCTGCGATTTCTCCGCATAAACGGAATAATCTTGTAGCGGCTGCGCAAGTTGTACCCGATCGTCCTTGGCGAGCGCTTTGAGCAATGCCTCTCGGGTCATGCCGGGAGGCGGCTCCAGCACGACACAGTACAAGTCGAGTGCCTTGATGGGCCACCCCGTGACTTCACGCAATCCGTAATGTTGCTTCAACGCTGCCAGGGTGGCAGCCGCGTGCTGGCCGGCCCCGTAATACTTTGACGAGGCATAACCCAGCAAATTGGAGCCGGCGTGTACAGCGGGAGGCTCAAGCGGGTTGGCGACAGCCAGCACAATGTCGCGCTGGCTATCCATAGAGGACGCGCTAGTGACTGACGTACGGCTGAGGTCGGCGTGATAATCCTTGGGTGCCATCGGACGCGAGGATGCACACGCGCTCAAAACCGCCATGGTTGCGACAAGGAGGGTGGCGCGGTATTTCATGGTGTGGCGGCGACGGGCTCCGCCAAGCGGATGCCTCGCGTGGCGCGTAGCTGTTGCAAGGCATGTCGCACCGTTGAAGTGGAGCTCGTTGTGGTTGATGCGACCGTGTAGGCACCTACATCGTTGGGGCCGCTAACCACCTGCAACCGAAGGGCATGAAGCAACGCATTCCAATCGGCCAGTGTCATGGCCGCATCAGGCACGACACGGATCGTGCCTGGGATTGCGGCCGGAGGCTCTTGGCTGAATGTGTGGTACACGGGCACCTTGTCTGCCGACCACAATTTCACACCCAATGCACCGATACCTAGGGCCTGGATCAGCACCGCGGCGACCAGTGCACGGGTCAACCAGTTTCCCGATCGCGAACGAAGTTGAGGATCGGGTATATCGAGACGACCCAACAAGCGCTTCAATCCGACATTCGCATCGATCGGAATATCCGGGGGCAGCGACATGGCAGGCCGCAAACGACTTTGCTGTGCAAACTCTGCGCGACACGATTCGCAGTGCGCCAGGTGACTTTCCAGCCACATGCTTTGTTCTTCAGTGGCCCTGTTTTGCAGTACCCAGGGCATCGCCTCCCAGGCGCGGACGCAGTCCCTGCCGGAATTGATCGGATACGTCATGGCTCGCGCTCTTTATGCTTGGGCGAGTCTCCAGCCAAGGCTGGAAGAACATTGCGCAGCTTGACCCGCGCGTGGAACAGACGCGCCTTCACCGTGCCTACGGGGCACTGCATGATGATGGCGACATCGTCCAGGGAATGACCCACCCCATAGACCAGTTCGATCACGACCCGTTGATCCACGGATAGGTGATCGAGCCCCTTGCTCAACCAGTCGCGTAACTCACGATCTTCATCCTGGTCATTGGCGGAACTGTGCTGTTCCGACAGAGTGTTGTTTTCGACAGGCTCGTCACCGTGTTGCCGTAGTGCCTTCAGCCCACAGCGATAGGCGATGCCCATGAGCCACGTGGAAACGCGTGAATCTCCATGGAAGCTGCCGGCTTTCTGCCAAGCGATCCAGAAGCAGTCGTTGATGACTTCATCAATGACATCGGCGCGCCGCGTCAATCGAGACAGGAAGCGGCATAGCCTGCCGTGATAACTGCGGTAGAGCACCCCCAATGCGACACGATCACCCGTCGACATGCGTTGGAGCAGCATGCGATCGGTGACATCAGCATCGATAACGTCGTCGTTCATAGGTGCGGAGGAGGTCATTGGGATGCAGCTGGGTGGCGGTGTATGTGCCGTGACAGCGCAAAAAAGTTGTCTCCCAATCAAAAGGGTTGATCAAAAGGATCGCGAAATCGTTGCGACCCAGGGCGAGGCGCGCAGATCGTTCCATTGCCGCTGTGCTCCTTGGTCGGCCACGATGCGATCGAGTTCGACCTGCCAAGGTCCATTGCTCCACAACAATCCCGCGTGGCCGTAGCCATAGAGGCCCGTGCGGATGTAGTCGTAGTGACTCGCACGATCATAGTCGTAAGAGTCCGATTGACCGTAGCGGTAGGGGGTATAGGGTGTAATGCTGGATTGGGCGACGCCCGCGCCGGCGGAGAGCGAGAAATGCCACGCTAATGGCCAGTGAAGACTGAGATCAGCGGCGCCACGCGGTCGGTGACCCTTCGCGCCAATGACGTAGACGGCCGACAGGCCAAAGGTCAGCACGTCTCGATAGGTCCAATGCACCCCTGCTTCGGTTCGATCAAAGGCGTTTGCACGGGCATTGCCGTCATAGGTGTAGTAGAGGAGGCTCGTTTGCAGCCGCCAGTCGTCGGAGAGCGACCAATCGCGGGATGCCTGGACGAGGGCTTCCACGACACGGCCCGGCGAGCGTAATTCGGAGCTTCCCGATACGCCCAGTGTCCAGCCGGCCGGAAACGTCCAGGATGCTGCTCCTTGCAAGATGGGCGTGCTGCGGGTAACCGCCTGACCGCGGTCAAACAGCTGCGAGCTGAGTGCTGCGGCGCCGCTGAAGCTTGTTGATTGGGCATGAAGTGCCAAGGGCAGGCACAGACCCATCATCAGCAATGTGAAACCAAGGCCTGTGCGGGCAATGCAAAAGCCCCAAGTGGCATGAACACGGTGGCGGGACTCGGCGTGGCAATGGCCCAGACAAGTCGCCGCGCGCGCGAGGCGATGGTCTGTCACGAACAAATCAGGCGTTTGAAGCCCGATTCCGTGGAACTTCGCAATCCATGGGGATGGAGCAGTCGATAAGCGTTCCTGATTGGCGCCGTGCATGAACGAAACAGGGCACAGCCTGGATTCCTAGCAAACCGGGCAACGAGCGCTTGATGTTCCCCATCACGATGCTGATCCAACGTGCCCCCTCCACTTCGCAGGCCGCACGTTTACTGTCGGCCTTGATACCTGAGGATATCTCCAAGGCTCCGCCAAGGAACTCCCAGGGTTTGACTTGTACAGCGTTATCGTGAATCTGGAATCTCTACTAATAGATGTGGATTCGCGATGAAAAGAGTATCAGAGTCTTGATAACGCGCACTCTCGGTGAAACAACGGCTTTGCCGAAGCGATCAGGCGGCGCATCCAAACAGCCCAGGCGTGATCCATGGATCATGGCGCCGGCGCCACCATAGCCCCTTAGTCCGCGCCAAGCTCAGGCACGCGCCGAGGAGCCCGTGACATCAAGCCCACTTAGCAGAGAGGAGCGTGAAGAGGGCGAAATCATGGACGATGTGCCAAAGGTAGACGGTGAGCGGTACGAGTTCGTGTTGCAACTAAGGTATGGATTTGTGAATGACTGTCCCGCGGCATATGATCCATGGGCGGGTGACTTGTGAGATTCGATTACCCACATTTTGCTTTAAATGTTGCCACCTCCATGTTTTCGCATCTGCTGCGAAGAAATTTAACCGGTAGGTGAGTCTTGTGACTACCTTAGGGTGAATACTCTAGTTTGGGGATAAGGTTGAATGCGCTGGGAAAGCGCGTGCCGGACGAGGCGGTTCCAGTCGATCGCGATAGTGTTCGCGCTAGCCAAGGGGCTCCAAGCCATGCGTGTAATTTCGTTGTTTTATACGGCCTTGCTAAGCATGATGCTGGGTGTTGGCGGCATGCTGCTGAGTTCACATGGCGCACAGGCCCAACAGACCCCTGCAGGCAGCTCGAGCACGACGGATGCCGAGCACAGCCCTTCCAGTGGACTCAGTCAGAGCGATATCACGAAGATGTTGCCGGCGACCGACATGGGCGCCAACGCGGCACGCCAGAACAATCCGCATCTGCCACCAGTCAACGACAGCCTGGCCACATCGTTCGACGCAGCCTCGATCCCGGTCAATCCGCTGGCACCGACCGCCGACGCGGTCGGTGCCAAGACCTGCGTAGCCTGCCATGCGCAGGAAAACATGCAGGCCTCGCATAGCCTGCACGTCGCCTCGTTCCGCGCCGGTGCGACGAACAGTGGCCCGCAGGCTGCCTGCGAAAGTTGCCACGGCCCCGGTTCCGAACATGCCAGGAATCCCACCGCGCCGGGTTCGATCATTGCGTTCACCCACGATGCGAAAACCTCGCCGCAAGTCCAGGCCGGCGTGTGCCTTAGCTGCCATGCCGGCGGCGCACGGCAGCACTGGATTGGCTCGATCCATCAGAACCGCGGACTGTCCTGCACCGACTGCCACAACCCGATGGCACGGTTGTCGCCGGAAGGCGTGCTGGCGAAATCGTCGATCAACGAAGTCTGCGCGACCTGCCATCAGGACATCCGTGCCAAGTTCAATCGTCGCTCTCACATGCCGCTGCCGGAAGGGCAGATGGCCTGCACCGATTGCCACAACCCGCACGGCAGTATCACCAAGCCGCTGCTGAAGACCGACACGATCAACGAGACCTGCTACACCTGCCATGCCGAGAAACGCGGGCCGTTCCTGTTCGAGCATGCACCGGTGCGCGCGAACTGCCTCAACTGCCACGACGTGCACGGTTCCAACCAGCAGACCCTGCTGGTCGCACCGATCCCGATGCTGTGCCAGCAGTGCCACACCATGACGCTCCACCCGAACGATCTGCAGACCCCAGCCGGACTCGGCAACGGTCCGCATCCGGACGAGCGGCTGATCGGGCGCGGCTGCCTGACCTGTCACAGCAATATCCACGGCTCGAACAATCCTTCCGGACCGAAGTTCCACAAGTGACGGAGGCGGACAATGCTTGCGTTGAAAGGGAATCGCGCGACGCCGACGGCTCTGGCTCTCGGCCTGCTGCTGGGGCTGTTCGGCACGCAAGATGCGCTGGCGGGTGATACCAGTGGCACCATGCGTGTGGGTGACATGCAGTTTGGTAACGCACTCGATCTGCGCGGCTGGACACCGATGCTGCAACCAGCCGATCCCGACGGCATGTCGTATCTGCACGCCGGCATGTTGCGCACGCCCACCGGTGCGCTGTATCCGTACCCGCCGATGGTCGATCCGGGCAAGCCGCTGGGCCAGGGCGACTGGACCTATAACGGGATGCTCGAATTCGGCTACCTGCACGTCGGTGATGATCGCAACGCGGAATATTTCCGCCAGTACGCCGACTGGCATAGCGGCGCCGTGCTGAGCCTGTTCGCACTCGACTTCGAGAATCGAAAGACCGGCGAATACGTCGAATTCCGCGGCAACCACCTCAGCGGCGACGACCAGTTCTATCGCCTGCGCGGCGGCAAGTACGGCAGTTACCGGATCGAGGCGTTCTATCGCGACATGCCGCATACCGTGTCGACCAGCGCGTACCCGATCTGGAATGGTGTCGGCACCACCGATCTGACCTTGCCCGCGCCGCTGGTCGCCGGCGCCAGTACGCCGGCGCAGGTGGCAGCGGTATCGGCCGCCACGCCCCGGCGCAATATCGGACTTACCCGGACGCGCGAAGGGCTGAGCTACGAAGGCGTGCTGTATCGCAACTGGATCGGTTCTGCCGCGATCACCAACGAGAAGCGCACC
>DASZCB010000348.1:0-6845 GCA_035943575.1 Rhodanobacter sp.
ATCCTTCTCCATGAGCGGTTCGGCCAGACGAACGTAATCCTCCACGCTCATGACGTGGGCCTCGTTGATCCCGTCCTTGCCGGCGTGCACGGAAATCAGCCGAGCGCCCGGAACGAACAACGAACGCATGCGATCCCAGTCGCGCTTCTGGCCCTTGGCGCCCGAGATCACGTCGTAGACCGCCTTCATGATCGCGTCCATCGTGGACACATCCGCAGACCGCGCGGCCGGTGTTGCGGGCGTGCCCGAGGCGACTCGACTGGATGCCGGAGCATTCTGCGCGGCGACTGGCTGCAGCAATGACCCTGCGAGCACCAGCGCACAGGGCAACAGTAGCGTACGGAACGAGGTAAGACCCATGGTGTGCTCTCCGCTTTCGTGGGATGAAGACCGTGCTGAATGTTGCATGCGATTTTGCATGACGCCCAGCGGGCTGGCGAGGATCGATCGCCCTCGAAAAGCTCAACCTGCCAGGAAAGTGCACTCTGACCCTTGTTTTAGCTCTTTGGGCGAGCTGCACTTCTTCAAGACGATCACGACCTTCTCCATGCCACGCGACGTCACGCTGGACGAACTGCACAACGCTAGCCACCTGCCCACCTTCGCTACAGCAACTGACCAGCTTCGCCGGCGAAACTGACCACGGCCGGCGGCCACGCTGCCCATCATCGCCATCGCGTTGCCCATTCCTAACATCCAGCCTGACCACCACCGCCAGTGGAGCTGACTAGGCTCGCCAGCAGCGGGAGTCGACCGGCCGACTTCGGTCAACAACGGCCGGTCGCATGCTAATAATTCATGCCGCAAAGCTGCCATTCCTGCGAGATTTAACGCTTGAGCTAAGCGGCGGCGAAGCCGTCCGCCTTGAACGAGATGTTGGGCGTGACCTC
This sequence comes from Rhodanobacter sp., assembly GCA_035943575.1. Taxonomy (GTDB): domain Bacteria; phylum Pseudomonadota; class Gammaproteobacteria; order Xanthomonadales; family Rhodanobacteraceae; genus Rhodanobacter. The sequence goes on from DASZCB010000348.1 coordinate 891, forward strand.
ACCACATCTGCTCTTTCCAAGGTCGCGATAGCACGTTGCGATGGCGACCGGTTAGCCTGCCAACTGCTAGCCCGAACCAAGACATTGCTCCGACGAGCCAAGACACAATAAACACGATCATGAAGAAAAACATAAGCCAACCTAACTATTTCGCAATTAAATCAACGAGCTCCCAGTGGCGCCGTTGCATCCTGCGCACGAATATCTGGATCGTCCAAGTGCTCACCTTTCCAGGCCATGGCACGATGGATTCGGTTCCAACCACTGGGGTGATCAAAGAAGATGAATTCTTCGACCGGGCTCGGGCGCATTTTGCGGTATTTGGATAGTTCTACGTACACTTGCGCGGCGCCATCAGGTTCACGCGCTGCGTTTAGGCCAAAGATATCGGCCTCTGTTTCGATGGTGCGTGTTGCCGTATTTCTCGCCGGTGTCGCAATAAAAAAGAACAACGTGAGCAATGCGACAAGTAACGGCATGCCGGCTATATCACCAGCATCACGAATGCCCCATCGCGCTCCCCACAACCGTAGCGTCCAGCCAAAACTCCAGCTCACCAGAGCAAAGACAGTCACGATGATCACACCAAGTGCCAGGATGAACTTGTAGTAGTGATTGAGAACGTAGTGACCCATCTCGTGGCCGAGTACGCTCTTTATCTGAGCGGGCGCACTTCGATTAATCAGATTGTCACTGAGATTGATGCGAGTGGTGCCGAACAGCCCGCTCACGTTGGCGCTAATGACGCTGCTTCGCCGAGATGCGTCGTATTCATAGACATTCGTGACAGGAATGCCATTGGCGCGAGCCATAGAAAGGATATCTGCCCTGAGTGGCGCGTCTGGCAGCGATTTGTAGGTGTTAAATAGAGGGTCGACATATACCGGTTGGATTGTGGTGGAAAAAATGACAAACACGACACCTATGCCAGCGGCCCATATCCACCACGCACGCTTGGCCTTTCGAATTACTGCATAGATCATCACCAGAAACACCGTGCCAAAGATTAGTGTGACCAACAATGACGTTGCCTGATCACTAAGCCATTGGCCAACATTCTGGTGGGAAAGACTGTACTGATGTTCGCGTACATAGCCTTCATAGAACGTCAGCGGCAACGTAAACATCGTAGTCAGCACGAGATATTGCACCGCGTAGATCGTTGTTTGCAGCCAGCGAAAGCGCGTCATGCACTCAAGGCGGTCGCGCACGCGTACCGACAGCCGTATGCCAAGCAATAGCCACGCGATACCCAACGCCAACAGCAAATCCCATAACAGCAGCCAATAGCCTCCTTCGAAGTACGCATCTGATTTAGCTGTTGCTTCGGGCGACAGCTGAGCGAGATAGGCATTGGTTGCCATATCGGCATCAAAGTGCGGAGCTGAGGGCGATCGCGCGCTCGACGCGGCCGCAGGAAGCATGGCACCCGTGACTTGACGCGCATGGGCTGCGCTCCCCAGCATCAAAACAACCACCATAATGATTGCCAAAATCCGTTTCATCGATGACTTCTCTCGCCTGAAGTGGACACAAAATATCGCAGCGCGGCCGTTAATAGACATTGGGCGTTTCTGAACTCAAGTGCATCGACAGCCAGATGGGTAGGGAAGATCGCCACGGGGCGGCGCCCGTGAGAACAGCAGCCGCATTCGCGGGCACTGCTAGAACACTGTGATGTCGGCTGTCTGAAACTGCTTCCGAAAAACCGCAGGAGTCAGGTGCGTGCGCCGCGTGAACAGCCTCGAGAACGTCGCAACATCGAGGTAGCCCACCTCAGCCGCCACTTGGGCGACACCGAGCGTCGTCGTTTCGAGCAAGAGCTTTGCCCGTTCGACCCGAAGATCCTGCAGTAGATGCAGCGGCGATCGCCCCGTCTCCGCGCGAAATCTGCGAAGGAGTGTTCTATTGGAAAGATTGAACGCGCTTGCCAGGGCATCCAACCTGTAACGCTCCCCAATACGTTGTTCGAACCACGCGCTCACGGCGCGAGCGAACGATTCGCGCCGCCTGTGGCCAAGACGAGCGTCAAGGTAAGGGGCCTGACTTCGTCGACTGTTGTCGATAAGACTGAACCTTCCAACCGCTCGCGCCACGCTCGTTCCGACGCAATCACGAATCAACTGAAGCGCGAAGTCGCCATAGGCCGTAAATGCACCGGCCGTGACAATCTCCCCGTCGCGAACGAGCATGGCATCGGGTATGACCTCGACCTTCGGGTATCGCCTCGCCATTTCCCCGGCAAAGGCCCAAGCGGTTGTCGCCCGCTTCCCGTCCAGGACGCCCGCATCAGCCAGCAGCAGGCTGCCGCCGCAAATGGAGGCGACCCTTCGTTGCTCCACTGCCCGCCGAATTAGAAGCTTCTCCTCGTCCAAGACGGAAAGGATTGCATCAATCTCCTCTGTGGTACTGAAGTCGAAGGCAGGCACGATAAGAAGATCGAAGGGCGTTGGCGAAGCGACGGCGACATGGGTGCCGCCAGCAAGGCGAACCTGACCAGCGCGAGCGCCGATGATCGAAACCGAAAACGGTGCCGGCGCCTCGGGCGCGCGCAAGCGACATAGGCGGTTGGCGACGAGAAGAACGTCCGATAGACCAAAGACCTCGGCACCCATGCATCCGTCGTAAGCAAGAATGGCGACTCGCACGTAGACCCCTTTTGATCCGATCGTGTACCAAGCATGGTCAATTCACATAGCAGGTCAAGTGCTCTCCCGTTTGGGCAACCGCACAGCAACTTGGTCCCTGGCATCCAAAATAACAACGTATTCATCACTCTATGAGCCGCCGAACCAATACCTGCGAGAACAGCCTTGGCGATGCATGCGCCAAAGTTGGCGATATTGCCCATCGCGCGCGTCCGAACTTGGCGAAATCGCCCGCCAATCTGTCGTATCTGCCAAGTGACGAGGCTGGACCGCCAGCCTACGCTAACGTCTATCGAGATGGACCATCGATTTACCCCGCGGACCTGCCACTTTCCGCACCGTCGCTTATCTCGAGACAAAAGCAAGCTCTGTCAACCGTCCTAGATATTCCATTCTGTCGGGAAAAGCCATGCCAGATCGCGATGTCGTCACGACCTTTGTTTCGCTGGTGGAAAGCGGGCAGTTCATTGAAGCGATACAGCGGTTCTACCATCCCGCCGCCATTGTCCGGGAAAACCAGGAGAAATCGCGCATGGGAATTGATGCGCTGGTTGAGAATGAATCATTGGTGCTGCGAACTTTCACCACCGTGCATGGGCGTGCACTTCATGTGATGGTCGACGGAGATAACGTGGCCATCAACTGGCATTTCGAGTTTTCGAACAGGGGCACTCGCCTATCTCTAGACGAGATTGCCTACCAGCAATGGTCCGATGGGAAGATCGCGCACGAGCACTTCTATTACGACCCCTCCCAGCTCCGGCCTGCAGGCCGCTGATACATTCCAATGACAAGAGAGTTCGTTTCGTCATGAGCATGGCATTCCTTATAACGGCGCTGCTGGTAGTGGCATCACCAGGGACAGGTGCCATCTACACCGTCTCCACCAGCCTGTCCCACGGCATTCGTCGCGGCCTCATTGCTGCGGCTGGCTGCACGTTGGGCATTATTCCCCACATGCTTGCCGCCATACTCGGTCTGGCCACAGTGTTTCGAACGAGCGCGCTGGCGTTCGAGATACTTAAAGTCATCGGCGCCGCCTACCTGCTTTACATGGCCTGGAATGCGCTTAGGGATGCTCGGATGCTCGAGATAAAGGATTCGGGCGAGATGCAGGGCCCGGGAAGAGTCATCGCCTCCGCCGTCTTGATCAACTTGCTCAATCCCAAGCTTCCCGTTTTCTTCCTGGCTTTCCTTCCGCAGTTTGTCCCCGCGAATGATCCGTCGCCTATCGCAAACATGATTGCGCTTAGCGCCGTTTTCATGGCGATGACCTTGGTGGTATTTGCGCTCTACGGAAGTTTCGCGGCTCTCTTGCGCGCTCATGTCCTCTCACAACCGGCCGCCCTGACATGGATGCGGCGGAGCTTTGCAGCATGCTTCGCATTGTTCGGCATCCGACTTCTTCTTAGTCATCAACGCTAGGCCAATACACAGATCGGCATAGCCTACCTTTTCGCCATAGAGAGAAACGATGGAAAGCACACTAAATAGACCGGTGTACCTGGTCGTCCGCGCAACGGTCGTCGCCGGTGCGCTCGATATACTTTCGGCAGCAACCTACGCCGTCGTGGCCGGACGAAACCCTTTCGCGGTTCCCATTGGGATTGCTTCTGCCATCTGGTCTGGAGCTCAGAAGGCAGGTATTACTGCGGTCTTGGTGGGGCTACTACTGCACTTTGCCATCATGTTTGTGATGGCCTCCGTATTTGTGGCGGCGGCTCAAAGGATGCGGTGGATTACCATGCGACCTGTCTCTGCAGGCGCACTCTATGGCCTCCTCCTTTGGGCGGTGATGAATCTCGTCGTCCTTCCGCTGCGCTGGCCTTCGCTCTTCCCACACTTCACCAGCCAATCTCTAGTCGAGCAGCTGTTCAGCCATATCGTGCTTGTCGGATTGCCCATGGCGTGGATGACGGGCAAGGCAATACGGCATATCTAGGCATTCGCCGGGGCCGCGTGGTTGCAGCGCGCCCTGGGACATCACCAAGGTCTTGGGCAATTACTCTAGAGGGTGTCATGGGTAAGATGATCGGATTGCAGGTTTTGGATGGTCGCTATGGCATCAGTCGTCTAAGCGGTGCTGCGGCGGTGCCTGCTTGGGCCGATGGTGAGGGATTTGTTTCAATCACTCGAAATGGAGATGAACTCTCCATCGTGTGCCGGGTTGAGCGAATTCCCGCGGGAACCCCATCCGATCTTAACTGGGCCTGCCTGAGATTCATTGGACCGTTTTCCTTTGGTGAGACAGGCATCGTGCTTTCCGTGATAAAGCCGTTGTCGGAAAATGGTCTAGGCGTTTTTCTCGTATCCACATTTGACGGTGACTGCCTGCTTCTCAAGTCAGAGGACCTCTCTGTGGGAAGGAAACTCCTCATGGCTGCCGGTCACACAATTCTTGACCTAGGAGCGACTTATGCGGATAGACAGCATGAAAACGTGTATGGGGTCAGCCTTTGCAGTCTGTCAGGTGACGTTTAATTCCAACTCCAGAGAGTGATAGGTCCGCACGGGCCAATGTCAGAGGAATTTGAACAAACGTATATGGGGTCATTCAACATCATTGCAGCTACCAAAGCGGACTACGAGATCTTGTGGCGATTTCTGGCCATTGCTGCCAATGAGTCCGCTGTTGAAGCAGCTAAGGCGATACCCGTTGTGGCGGTGCACCTGGCGGGCTGGCAAGGTGAGAACGATTTTGGATTCCTCGCCCGTGATGGGGAGGATGTGATTGGCGCGGCATGGGCCCGTCAATTTCTCGAAGCAGAAATGCCTAGCTTTTTCGTAGACCATAGGACTCCCGAAGTATCCATCGGCGTTCTGCCGACTCATCGAGGAAAGGGCGTCGGACGACGCTTACTGGAATCGTTAATTGGCGAAGCCGAAAAGCGAAGAATTGGGCTCTGCCTGAATGTTCGGGACGATAATCCTGCAATGCGTCTTTATGAAAAGCTCGGATTTCGCCTCGTTCATGGCTTTGCAGTGCATAACCGCGTCGGGGGCGTTTCGTTTGGAATGGTCATACCGAGGTTCTCCGGTAATTCCCCGCAAGTTAGCTGACGCCAGAAGTGGAATTCTCGCGTAGTCTGACTCGAAGAGATTCCATGAAGAAGTCTCGATTCACCGATAGCCAGTTTCTGGCCGTACTCGAGCAAGCTTAGGCCGGCACACCGAAGCCGCCGATCAGGCGTCCATTAAATCCCGGTACCTCCAGTTGGGTTAAGAGTCCAAAGGCCTGCCCGCTTTTCATTAGCCCTGCCCTTTTTGTGCTCCTACACCCAGCTCTTCAACGACGAAATCAATAAAT